>NZ_LDRT01000070.1 GCF_001476655.1 Microbacterium testaceum
GTGACGGCGGTCCGCCGCGGACGGCCACGGCTCGCCGCCCGGGACCCGAGGAAGGCCGCGGCGGACCGCCGTCACGCGGGGAGGGTCGGCCGCATCCGAGTCCGCGGGGGGCGTGCGCTCGGACTCGGAGAGTCGCGCGGATCCCGAAGAATCAGACGCGGATTCTGCGAGATCGGCGACATTCTGCGAGGTCGACGCGTCCGCGGGGCGGGCGTCCGCAGCCTCCGGCACACCGCTCTCGGGGGACGCATCGCTCCCCGCCGCGGGCGCGCCCGCGGCCACAGGCGGCCAGGGCTCCCCGCCGGGGACGCGCGGCAGCCCGCGACGCGGGGTGCGGGGTGTGGACGCCATCTATTTCTTCGGAGCCTCGAGCGCGCTGATGAGTTGCGGGACGACGGTGAACAGGTCTCCGACGATACCGAAGTCGGCGATCGCGAAGATCGGTGCCTCGGGATCTTTGTCGACCGCGACGATGGTGGTAGCGGTCTGCATGCCGGCTCGATGCTGGATCGCGCCCGAGATGCCGAGCGCGATGTACAGCCGCGGCGACACGGTCACCCCGGTCTGCCCGACCTGCGCCGAGACCGGCACGTATCCCGCGTCCACCGCGGCGCGAGAGGCGCCGACCGCCGCCCCCAGCACGTCGGCCAGTTGCTCGACGAGCGCGAAGTTCTCGCGCGAGCCGACCCCGCGGCCCCCGGACACGACGACCTTCGCCCCGCGCAACTCAGGACGCGTCGACGGGGCCGCGGTCTCGGAGAAGCTCTCGACACGGCCGGAACGCACCCCGGATGCCACGACCTCGAGCCGCTCGACGACGAGGGGCTGCGGATCGAGGCGCTCCGTCACGGCCCCGGGGCGGAGGGTGGCGACGAGCGGCCCGAAGGTCGGGGCACCGTCGACGCTGAATGCTCCACCGAAGACGGCATGGTGGGCGACGACACCGAGCTCGTCACGGTCCACGCCGACCACGTCGGCCGCGAGAGGCAACCGCAAGCGCGCGGCCAGTCGGGCGACGGCATCGCGCGACTCCACGGAGTTCGACGCGAGCACGAGGTCGGGACTCTCCTGCGCGACCGCCGCGGCGAGGGCGTCGACCACGGGGACGGTCAGCGCCCCGGGTTCGATATCGGCGGTGAGCACCCGGACTGCGCCCCGCGCGGCGGCCTCGGCAGCGGCGTCGGCCGGACCCGCGATCAGGGCCACCGGGTCGCCCACCCGGCGCGCCGCGGCGAGGAGTCCCGCGGAGGACGCGGCGAGCGCCCCTCCGGGAAGCACCTCGAGGAGCACGAGCGCGACGGCCATCACACCACCCCCTCGGCGACGAGGAAGGCGGCGAGCTTCTCGCCGGCATCCCCCTCGTCGGTGATCTTGATGCCGGCCTCGCGGGGCGGGCGCTCGGCGACCGACACCATGATGTAGCGCGGCACCGCGGGATCTTCGACGTCGATACCGACAGCGGCGGCATCCAGGGTCTCGTACGGTTTCTTCTTCGCCGCCATGATGCCCTTGAACGTCGTGAAACGCCCTTCGGGCAGCGCCTCGGTGATCGACACGACCGCGGGGAGCGCTGCCGACACCCGCATCGTGCCCGCGTCGCTCACTCGGCCGCCGGCGACCGAGTCCTCCCCCACCTCCAGACTCGACAGCGCCGTCAGCTGCGCCACCCCGAGCACCTCGGCGACCATCGCGGGCAGCACGCCGCCCCCACCGTCGGTCGAGAGGTTCCCGGCGATCACGAGGTCGAACCCCGTGCGACGGATCGCCGCCGCAAGCACCTCCGCCGTGAGCAGCAGATCGGCCCCGCGCAGCGCGTCGTCGACGATGTGCACCGCCGACGTCGCCCCCATCGCGAGTGCTTTGCGCACGGTGGCCGCGGCCGACGCCGGTGCCATGGTCAGCACGACCACCTCGGTACCCGGGTGCGCGTCGGCATGCGCGAGCGCGGCTTCGACCGCACGCTCGTCGATCTCGTCGAGGACGGGCGTCGAGGCCGCCCGGTCAGTGAGTCCGGTCTCGAGGTCGAGCCGCCGCTCGCCCCACGTGTCGGGGACTTCTTTGATCAGGACCACGATCTTCATCGACGCGTCTCCTTGCATTCGGGGGATGGATGCCACGGCCTCACGACCGCGGACACGTGCGGGGCGCGAAGGCTTCGACACGATCAGCCACCGCTGCACGGCCGGCCGCAGCCCGGAGCCCGGCCGCCGCTCGCCGGCCCGGAACGCGCCCCGCCACGCGGATCCCGGGCGCGCGGTACCGTGAAACGCGAGGAGGACCGATGACCCGACGACTGCCGGTCGACCCGATCGCCGAAGCCAAACGCCAGTGGCTCGCGCACGGGTGGGACGATGCGGCCGACGGCATGACGGTCGTGACCTCGGTGATCCGCGCGCACCAGCTGCTCATGGCATCCATCGATCGAGCCCTCAAGCCCTTCGATCTGTCGTTCTCGCGCTTCGAGATGCTGCGCCTGCTCGCCTTCACCCGCGAGGGACGGATGCCGATGGCCAGCGCCATCGCCCGGCTGCAGGTGCACCCGACCAGCGTGACGAACACCGTGGAACGTCTGGCGCGCGACGGACTCGTCGCGCGCGAGCCGCACCCCACCGACGGGCGGGCCGCGCTGCTCGCGCTCACGGACGCCGGGCGCCAGCGGGTCGAGGAGGCGACCGACGCCCTGAACGCGGTGTTCGCCGACCTGGGGTTCGACGACGACGACGCCACGGCGCTCGTGCGGATCATCGCGCGCTTCCGCAAGGGCGCGGGCGACTTCGCCGACCCCGCTCCGGTGCCCGACCCGCTCTGACGCGGGCGCGCGGCGGGACGGCGCGCGGTCGACCGCGCGCGCTGCCACCCCGTCGCCGCGCTCATCGGTGGGTGAACGACGGAGACCGCTTCTCGCGGAACGCCGCCATCCCCTCCTTCTGGTCGGCCGTGTCGAAGAGGCCGGCGAACGCCTGACGCTCGAAGCGCAGCCCCTCGGCGAGCGTGGTCTCCAGCGCCGCGTCGAGCGCCGCCTTCGCCGCGTACAGGGCCGGGAGCGGTTTCGCCGCGATCGTCTCGGCGACCGATTGCGCTTCGTCGAGCAGATCGGCTCCCGCCACCACCCGTGACACGAGTCCGACCCGCTCCGCCTCGGCGGCGTCGATCATGCGCCCCGTGAGCACGAGTTCGGCGGCCTTGTAGTACCCCAGTGCCCGAACGAGCCGTTGCGTGCCGCCCATCCCCGGAATGACGCCGAGCTGGACCTCGGGCTGGCCGAACTTCGCGCGATCGGAGGCCAGAATCACGTCGCACATCATCGCCAGCTCGCACCCGCCGCCGAGGGCGTAGCCCGAGACGGCCGCGATCACCGGCGTCCGCACGGCCGCGAACCGCGACCAGCCGCCGAAGTGATCGGTCAGCACCATCTCGACGCTGGACTTGCCCTCCATCTCCTTGATGTCGGCCCCCGCGGCGAAGGCCTTCTCGCTGCCCGTCACCACGATCGCGCCGACGCCCTCATCGGCATCGAACGCCTCTGCTGCCGTCACGACCTCGTGCATCGTCCGCGTGTTGAGGGCGTTCAGCGCCTCGGGGCGGTCGAGGGTGATCCACCCGACGCGTCCGCGCTGCTCGACGCGGATCGTCTCGTACCCGGCATCCTGTTCCGTCATGTCACTCCCGTTCTGTCGGCGCGGACGACCCGCTCTGGCATGCTCGCACGCTCCCCCGACATCCTTCGAGGGACTCGACCTCACGCGGCCAGGACGCTCCGGCCGACGATGAGACGCATGATCTCGTTCGTCCCCTCGAGGATCTGGTGCACCCTCAGGTCGCGGACGACCTTCTCGATGCCGTAGTCCTGCAGGTAGCCGTAGCCCCCGTGCAGCTGCAGGGCCTCGTTGGCCACCCGAAAGCCGACGTCGGTCGCGAAGCGCTTGGCCATCGCGCAACGGGTCGCCGTGTCGGGGTCTTCGGCGTCCAGGGCCGTCGCCGCATCGCGCACGAGAAGTCGCGCGGCCTCGAGCTCGGTGGCCATGTCGGCCACGGCGAAGACGACGGACTGCTTCTCGGCGAGCGCCTCACCGAACGTGAAGCGCTCGTGGACGTAGGCGATCGCGCGGTCGAGAGCCCAGCGAGCTCCGCCGATCGAACAGGTGGCGATGTTCAACCGGCCGCCGTTGAGCGCCCTCATGGCGATCGCGAAGCCGCGGCCCTCACCCCCGAGCAGGTTCTCGGCGGGAACACGTACCTCGTCGAGCACGACCTGGCGGGTCGGTTGCGCGTTCCATCCCATCTTCTTCTCGAGGGCCCCGAACGACAGCCCGTCGGAGTCGGCGGGGACCAGGAACGCGCTGATCCCCCGGGCGCCCGGCTCTCCTGTGCGGGCCATGACGACATAGACGGATGCCTCGCCGGCACCCGAGATGAACTGCTTCACACCCGTGAGCACGTACGTGTCGCCGTGGCGGATCGCCGAGGTGGTGATCGCCGCCGCGTCGGATCCCGCTCCGGGTTCGGTGAGGCAGTAGGCGCCGAGATCGTCCATCGCGACGAGGTCGGGCAGCCACCGCTCGCGCTGTTGCGATGTGCCGTAGGCGTCGATCATCCACGCGACCATGTTGTGGATCGTGAGGTACGCCGTCACGGTGGGGTCGCCGTAGGCGAGCTCCTCGAAGAGGGCGATGGCGTCGCGGCGCGACAGCCCCGCACCGCCCACGTCGTCCCGGACGGAGACGCCGCCGAGACCCAACTGGCCTGCGCGGCGCAGGACGTCGCGGGGAAAGTGCTTCTCGGCATCCCATTCGAGACTGTGCGGGGCGAGCTCGGTCGCGGCGAAATCGCGGACCGCTTCGAGAATGGCCTCGCGCTCATCCGCCGAGAGGGTGCCGGCGGGAAGGGCGTCGAGCACGGGAGCAGGGGTGGTGTCCATGCGGCTCTCCTTCGTGGGGCGACGTCGTCGTCGCTCCCCCCAGATTAGCTGGACGTCCTAATAATTGGTAGGTGTTGCGACTACCACCCCTCGATAAACGCCATTCCTTGCGGGAAACGCGGTGACACAGCGTTTCCCGCGAGGGACGGCGTTTATCGGTGACGCCCGGTGCTCACGCCGCGGGTGGCACCGCCTGGCCCGCGAGGGACGGCGTTTATCGGTGACGCCCGGCGCTCACGCCGCGGGTGGCACCGCCTGGTCGGCGAGGGAAGCGTCACCCGCGAGGAACAGCGTTCACCCGCGAGGAACAGCGCGTCTGCGCGGTTTCATCCCGCGGAGACGCCGAAGAGGGCCCCGACGGCGTACGTCGCCGCGAGCGCGAGTGCGCCGCCGATGACCGTGCGCAGCACCGCCCTCCCTCGCCGCGCCCCGCCGATGTACGCGGCGACGTACCCCGTGACCGCGAGCGCGAGCAACACCGCCACGAACGTCAACGGCACCCGGATCTCCACCGGGGCGAAGAGGATCGTGGCGAGCGGCAGCAGGGCGCCGACCGTGAACGCGACGGCCGAGGCGAAGGCGGCGGCCCACGGGCTCACCACGTCGTCGGCGTCGATGTTGAGCTCGACGGCGAGGTGGGCCTTGAGGGCATCGGATGCCGTGAGCTCGGTGGCGACGCGGGTCGCGGTGTCGTGCGAGAGCCCCTGAGCCTCGTAGAGCCCCACGAGTTCGGCGAGCTCGGCGTCGGGATCGTCGGCGAGCTCGCGCCGCTCCTTCTGGATGAGCGCGTGCTCGCTGTCACGCTGGCTGGACACCGAGACGTACTCGCCGAGAGCCATCGAGATCGCGCCCCCGACGAGGGCGGCGAGGCCGGCGATCAGCACCGGGGTCGTGTCGCTCGTCGCGCCCGCGACACCGACCACGACCGCCGCGGTCGACACGATCCCGTCGTTGGCACCGAGCACCCCGGCGCGCAGCCAGTTGAGTCGCTGAGAGAGTCCCTGACGGTGCGGCTCGTCGGCGTGTGCGCCGTTCGCGGTGGTCATGGTCACAGGGTAGCCCCGGCTGAATTCGGCGTCGGCGGGGGCCGTTTCGTTCCCCCCTCGTTCACCGGGGGGTCATCGCCGCGCGACATGATCGCCACGGTGCCGCCCCCGCGGCCTCCTCGTGCGCCGTCCGCGGCGCGTGAGTTTCCCCCCGCCCCGAGGACACGCCCATGCCTTCGACCTTCCTTCGCCGTACCGTCGCGCTGGCCGCGACGACGGCGGCCGTGTGCGCACTCGCCCTGTCGAGCGCGACCGCGGCATCCGCCGCTCTCGTCGCCGATCCCGTGCGCGACACCGCCGCCGACAGCGCGGTGACGCTGCGCCCGCTCGGCTCGTACGAGACCGGCGTGTTCGACCAGTCCGCCGCCGAGATCGTGCACGCCTACAAGAACCGCCTGTTCGTCGTGAACGCGCAGGCCGGCGCCGTCGACGTGCTCGACAACAGCAACCCCGCCGCTCCCGCGAAGCTCTACGCCATCGCCGGCACGGGCGTCGCCAACTCTCTCGCCGTGCGCGCCGACGGTCTCGGCGTGATCGCCCTCGAGGCCGCCGACAAGACCGCGCCCGGCCGCCTGGTGTTCTTCGACGCGGACGCCGCCGAGCCGACGATCCTCGGCGAGGTCACCGTGGGTGCCCTGCCCGACATGGTGTCGATCTCGGCCGACGGCGCCTTCGCCGTGGTCGCGAACGAGGGCGAGCCCGCCGACGACTTCTCCACCGACCCCGAGGGCTCGGTCGGCGTCGTCGCGCTCCCCGCCGAGAAGGCCGCGCCGGGGCAGGATGCCGTTCGAACGGCCGGCTTCGGAGCCTTCGAGCAGGGCGGGTCGAAGCCCCTCGACCCCGCCGTGCGCGTCTTCGGCCCCGACGTCGCCGCCCCCGACCAGGGCTCCACGCCCCTCGCCGCGAACCGCGTGAGCCGCAACCTCGAGCCCGAGTTCGTCGCGATCGCCGGTTCCACCGCCTACGTGGCCCTGCAGGAGGCCAACGCCGTCGCGACGGTCGATCTCGCCTCGGCGGAGGTCACCGGCATCCGTTCGCTCGGCTTCAAGGACTACGGCGTCGAGACGCTCGACGCGAGCGACCGCGACCCGAAGGACGCACCTACCTATCACCAGAAGAGCTACCCGGGCCTGTTCGGCATGTACATGCCCGACGGCATCCAGGCCTACGAGGCGGGCGGCGAGACCTACCTCGTCACCGCCAACGAGGGCGACGGCCGCGAGTGGGGCGACTTCACCGACACCGCCCGCGCGAAGGACCTCGGCTCCGACGGTCTCGCTCCGGTCTGCGCCGACAGCCCGCTCGCCGGCTCGCTCGGCGACGCCGACCTCGGCCGCCTGAACGTCGCGACCGACATGGGTCTGAACGCCGACGGCACCTGCTACTCCGAGCTGTACACGTTCGGCGGCCGCGGCTTCTCGGTCTGGACGACCGACGGCGCGCAGGTCTTCGACTCCGGCTCCGACTTCGAGCGCATCACGCACGACGCGAACCCCGACTTCTTCAACTCGAACCACTCGGCCTCGAACCTCGAGGGCCGCAGCGACGACAAGGGCCCCGAGCCCGAGAACCTCGCGATCGGCGTGGTCGACGGCCGCACGTACGCCTTCATCGGCCTCGAGCGCGTCGGCGGCGTGATGACCTACGACATCACCGACCCGCGGAACGCGACCTACGCCGGGTACGTCAACAACCGCGACTTCTCGGTCTCGGTCGAAGACCAGCTCACGGGAGACGAGGCCGCCGATCGCGAGCTGCTGTCGAAGGCCGGCGACCTCGGCCCCGAGGGCGTCGAGTTCATCGCGGCCGCGGACTCCCCCACCGGTCGCCCCCTCGTGGCCGTGGGCAACGAGGTCTCGGGCACCACCACCGTCTTCGCGGTCGAGAACCCGAACGTGAAGAACATCGACATCCTCACGATCAACGACTTCCACGGTCGCCTCGAGGCCGGCTCCCAGGGCGAGGCCGGCGCCGCCGTCATCGCCGGCGCGGTGAAGGCGAAGGAGGCCGCGAACCCGAACACGCTGTTCGTCTCGGCGGGTGACAACATCGGCGCGTCGACCTTCACCTCGCTCATCCAGGACGACTCCCCCACGATCGACACGCTGAAGGCGTCGGGCCTCGACGTCTCGGCCGTCGGCAACCACGAGTTCGACCGCGGCTTCGCCGACCTCACCGACCGCGTGCTCCCCGAGTACGGCGGCGGGGAGTTCGGCCTCGGCGCGAACGTCTACAAGAAGGGCACGAAGGAGCCCGCGCTGCAGGAGTACGCGGTGAAGGACGTCGACGGCGTGCGCGTCGCCTTCATCGGCACCGTGACTCCCGACACCGCGACCATGGTCGACCCGGCCGGCATAGCCGACCTCGACTTCGGCGACCAGCTCGAGGCGGCGAACCGCGTGGCCGACGAGATCACGGCCGGCGACCTCGCCGACGTGATCGTGCTGCTGACCCACTCGGGGGCATCCGTGTCGGACGACTGCGCCGCGATCGCCGCCGACCAGGCCGGCTTCGGCAACCTGGCCACCAACGCCTCGCCCGAGATCGACGCGATCGTCTCGGCGCACACGCACCAGACGTACGCGTGCGACCTCCCCGTCGCGGGCACCGACCGCACCCGCCCGGTGATCCAGGCGTACGAGTACGGCAAGGCCATGGGCCAGCTCTCGCTCTCGTGGGACACGCGCACCGACTCCCTGGCATCCGTCTCGGGCACGACGTTCCCGCTCGCGGGCGCGTTCCCCGCGGACGCCGACATCGCGGCGAAGGTCGCCGGCTACGTCGCGCAGGCCGACGTCATCGGCGCGAAGCCGGTCGGCGAGATCAGCGGAGACATCCTGCGCGGCGGCACCCCCTCGGGTGCGGATCGCGGCGTGGAGTCGTCGATGGGGAACTGGGTGGCCGACGTGTACCTGTGGGCGACGTCTCAGAACCCCGCCTACGCCGGGACGAAGGCCCAGATCGCGCTGATGAACCCGGGCGGCCTCCGCGCCGACCTGCTGAAGGGCGACGACGGGGTGGTCACCTACAAGGAGGCTGCGCTCGTACAGCCCTTCGCCAATACCCTCGTGACGGTGACGCTGACGGGTGAGCAGCTGCGCGGCATCCTGAACGAGCAGTGGAAGGCCGAGGGCGATCGCCCGAAGCTGCACCTGGGCGTCTCCGACGGCTTCACTTACACCTACGAGCAGGACCCTGCGAACCCGCGCGTCGGTTCGGTCGTCTCGATGGCCTACCAGGGCCGCGCGATCGCCGACACCGACACGTTCACGGTCGTGACGAACTCGTTCCTCGCCAACGGTGGAGACGGCTTCCCGACCTTCGCCGCCGGAACCGACCGCACCGACACGGGTCAGATCGACCTCGACGCGACACTGTCGTACTTCGAGGCGACGCCGATCGTCGACCCGGCCCCGCTCGGGCGTGCCGTTCTCGCGTCGGACGAGACCCCGGGCGAGAACCCCGGTGAGCAGCCGGGAACTCCGGGGCCGGATGCCGACAAGCCGGGCCAGCGCCCCGGTCAGGGCCTCGCGAACACCGGCGCGGAGGCACCGTGGGGCCTCGCGCTCGCGGGTGGCTTCCTCGTGGTCGCGGGCGGCCTGGCCTTCGCCCTGCGCCGCCGCCGCACGGCCTGACGCTCCGTCCGGAACGGCCCTCACCCTCGCGGGGGTGGGGGCCGTTCCCGTTCGCGCGAGGGGTCAGAGCGTGTCGCCGGGACAGGCTCGAGGCGACACTTCTCGACCCCTCACGCGCGAATGACGTGTCCCGCGCAAAGGACGCATCAGGCGCGGAGCAGCTGAACGTGGACCCCGGATGCCGCGGACTCCACGCGCCAGACCTGCCCGCTGCCTCGCACCGACGGTGCCGCCTGGGCCGAGATCACCAGAGCCGTGTGCTCGTCGATGGCCACACCGTCGGCGACGAGCCGGGCGTCGACCGCGGCGACGAGACGCGAGAGGGTGCCCCACTGAGCGGCGTGGACGTCGACGGCGAAGTCGAGGAGCCCCAGGCCCGGACGCACCTCGACGGCGTCGAGCTCTTCGCCCGCGTCCGCCGACACGACCTCGATCCCGCGGACGCGGTATCCGCCGACGAGCGCCGGGGCCGCAGCGATGGCCGCTCCCGCGGAGAATCCGGCGTAGGGCATGCCGCCCGCGACCCGCTCGCGGATCACCTCCCGGATGCCGCGGACCGCGTCGAGATACGCCGGAGTCAGACCCCCGCCGACGAAGACGCCATCGGCCTCGATCACGGCATCCGCGAAGCTCTCGCCCTCGAGGATCGCGTGCACGCGGATCTCGTCGGATGCCGCGCCGGCGGCCTCGAGCACGCCACGGAACCGGTCGACCGACGCGTCGTCGTCGGCTTCGAGCACGAGCAGGAGCGCGATCGCGAGCGCGCGGCCGGCGGCGCGCTCCCGCGCCTCGCGCACGAAAGCTTCCAGTAACGACCCGCAGGCGGCGACGTCGCGACCCCCGCCGAGGAGATGAATTCCCATCGGCCCAGTATCCCCGCCGTAGCCCGCGTGAGTCGCCAGGTTCTGTCGCTTCGGGATGGCCGACAGCGACAGAATGTGGCGAGTCACGCGAGTAAGAAAGGGGTCAGTACCGCCGGAGCAGCGCCGCGAGCGCCTGACCGCCGCCGATGCACATCGTCACGACCGCGTACTCGAGGTCGCGGCGCTGCAGGTCGAGGGCCGCGCGCACGGTGAGGATCGCGCCCGTCGCACCGACCGGATGCCCCAGCGCGATCGCGCCGCCGTATGGGTTGACCCTCTCGGGGTCGAGGCCCGCGTCGCGGATGACCGCGACGGCTTGCGCCGCGAACGCCTCGTTCAGCTCGATCACGTCGACATCGGCCGGGCTGAGCCCGGTCTGCTCCCACAGGCGCTGGAGCGCGATGACGGGCGCGTACCCCATGATCTCGGGATCGACGCCGGCGGTCGTGACGGCCTCGAGGGTAGCGAGACCTCGCAGCCCGCGCTCGCGCACGTCGTCCTCGCGCATCAGGACTGTCGCCGCCGCGCCGTCGTTGATACCCGAGGAGTTGCCCGCGGTGACCGACCCGTCCTTCTCGAACGCGGGCCGCAGCCCCGCCAGGGCTTCGAGGGTGGTGCCGGGGCGCGGGTGCTCGTCGACCGACACCTCGACCGGCCGCTTGCCTCCGGTCGTCACGGGCACGATCTCTTCGGCAAACGCCGCGCGACTGGCATCCAGGGCCGCCCGCCGCTGGCTCTCCACGGCGAAGGCGTCCTGCTCTTCGCGCGAGACCCTGTATCGGGATGCCACGACCTCGGCCGTCGTGCCCATGTGCCGGCCGCTGAAGGGGTCGGTGAGGATTGCGAGGGTGCCGTCGAGGAGCGTCCGATCGCCGAGGCGGGCGTTCCCGCGGGCCCCGTACTCGAGGAACGGCGTGCGCGACATGCTCTCGTCGCCCCCGGCAACGGCGACGTCGATGCCGCCCCAGCGCAGCTCTTGAGCCGCTGACCAGATCGCCTGCAGACCCGAGCCGCAGAGCCGGTTCACGGTGAAGGCGGGAACACGCGTCGGGAGCCCCGCGGCGAGGGCGACGCGCCGGGCGTTGTAGGCGTCGGGACCGTTCTGTGCGATGCAGCCCATGACGACCTCGTCGACCGCGTCCTTCTCGACACCCGCGCGGCGCAGAGCCTCGGTCACCGCGACCGCGCCGAGCTCGTACGCGTCGACGCCCGAGAGCGATCCGCCGAAGGATCCGATCGGCGTGCGTGCGCCGGCGACGAGGACGATCCGCGGCTCAGACATCAGAAGAGTCCCTTCGGGGCGGGGGCGGATGCCAGAATGCCGGGTTTGGCGACGATGCTGAGCTGCGCGACTTCGGCGGGGGTGAGTTCGGGCAGGCGCTGGGCGAGGTCGAGGAACCGGTCGATCTCCTCCGGCAGCAGCACGGGTTCGGCGAGGATGCGGAACTTGCGGATGTAGTCCTCGCGGGCGAAGGGGCGGGCGCCGAGGGGGTGGGCGTCGGCGACGGCGATCTCGTCGGTGAGGGTGGTGCCGTCGGTGAGGGTGATCTCCACCCGGCCGCCGAAGGCTTTGTCGTTCGGGTCTTCGGAGTGGTACCGGCGGGTCCATTCGGCGTCTTCGGCGGTGGTGATCTTGTGCCAGAGGGCGACCGTGTCGGGGCGGGCGGCGCGCGCGGGCGTGTAGGAGTCGACGTGATGCCAGGCCCCGTCTTGGAGGGCGACGGCGAAGATGTACGGGATCGAGTGATCCAGCGTCTCCCGGCTGGCGGTGGGGTCGTATTTCTGCGGGTCGTTCGCGCCCGAGCCGATGACGTAGTGCGTGTGGTGGCTGGTGTGCAGGACGATCGAGGCGATGTTCGCCGGGTCGGTGAGGTCGGGGCGTTCGCGGTGCAGCTTTCGGGCGAGGTCGATCCACGCCTGCGCCTGGTACTCCGCCGAGTGCTCCTTCGTGTACGAATCCAGGATCGCCCGCTTGGGTTCCCCGTCCCCCGGGAGGGGCACGTCATAGGACGCGTCGGGGCCGTCCAGCAGCCACGCGATGACTCCGTCCTCCCCCTCGTAGATCGGCGACGGGGATGTTTCACCCCGCATGGCCCGGTCGACGGCTTCGATCGCCATCTTCCCCGCGAACGCGGGGGCGTGCGCCTTCCACGTGGAGATCTCACCCTTGCGGGACTGCCGCGTCGCGGTCGTGGTGTGAAGGGCCTGCCCGATCGCCTGATAGATCGTCGCCTGATCCAACCCGAGGAGCGTGCCGATCCCGGCGGCCGCCGACGGGCCGAGGTGGGCGACGTGATCGATCTTGTGCTTATGCAGACTGATCGCCCGCACCAGATCGATCTGCACCTCGTACGCGGTCGCGAGCGCCCGGACCACAGCGGCACCGTCACGGCCGGTGTGCTGGGCGACGGCGAGGATCGGGGGGATGTTGTCGCCGGGGTGGGAGTACTCCGCCGCGAGGAACGTGTCGTGGTAATCCAGCTCCCGCACCGCGACGCCGTTCGCCCACGCCGCCCACTCCGGACTCGACCGCCGCTCCAGAAGGCACCCGAACACCGTCGCCCCCGACCCCCCGATCGACACCGCGTGATCCAACGCCTGCTGCCGCGCCGCACTCACCGGCCCCCGCGACAGGGACGCCGCCGCCACCGCGGCGTTATCGATCACCCGGTTGATGATCATGTCGACCACCTCGGCATCCACCGCAACCGGATCCACCGCCACCCGCGCAAGAGACCACGCCAACTGCCCCTCCCGAGCCAGATTCTCCTCGCTGCGGTGGACACGGAGGTGGTGCGTGATCGTCATGACCCCAGCGTAGGCAGATTCGCCTGATCAGAGGCATCCGAAGGACAACACACACAGGACGGCCGACGCACAAGCGGCGCACACGAAACCCGAGGCTTCTGCCTCTCGCCTGCGAGCTCACCCGCTGCCACACTGATCGCATGCTCGTCACGACGATGAACGATGTCCCCGGCCGTCAGATCACCGAAGTCTTCGGGGAGGTGACCGGCCTGACCGTCCGCGCGCGCAACATCGGCGTGCAGTTCGGCGCCGGCCTCAAGTCGATCTTCGGCGGCGAACTGCAAGGCCTCACGAAGCAGCTCCAGGAGAGCCGCGACGAGGCCAAGCAGCGCCTCATCGAGGAGGCGCGAGCCCTCGGTGCCGACGCGGTGATCGCGATGCGCTTCGACACGAGCGAGGTGGCGCAGAACTTCCAGGAGGTCGTCGCCTACGGCACAGCCGTGAAGTTGGCCTGACGAGCGCGGTCCGCGGTTTCGCGGGGCGAGTCAGGCCCGGCCCCACGACTCCAGGGTCGTCGGGACGGATGCCAGAGTCGTGAGCGCCGCGTCCCGATCGGCGCGGGCGAGAGTCAGACCGGCGACCACAAGCGAGGCGCAGACCGCGGCCAGGGCGTCGACGGCATCCGGACCCAGGTCGGGGCGACGATCGGCGACCGCCGCGCGGATCGCCGAACGCATCTCGGCCGCGTACTCCGAGACCAGGGTGCGGACCTCGGCGTCGTCGGTCGCGAGCGGCGAGGAGCCGGCGTTCAGCAGCAGACAGCCGAGCCGTGCCCGCGGGGAGTCGGCCGCGATCCCGTCGATCATCTCGGCGACGTACGCCTCGAGCGCGCCGGGGTCACCCCCGCCGAGCGGGCGCAGGCGCGTGCGGACGACGTCGTCGAGGTAGGCGGCGAGCACGGCGTCGAAGAGTCCCCGTTTGCTCCCGAAGGCGTTGTAGATGCTCGAGCGGGTGAGGCCCGTCGCGTCCTCGAGCTCGGCGATCCCGGTCTCGGCGTAGCCGCGCCGCCAGAACACATCGCGCGCGGCGTCGACGACGGCGGTGCGCTCGAAGCTCGGCATCCTGCCCATGTTCTTCCTCCGCTTCTCCGCTGTCCGGCGTCTTCCGGGTTGCATTCGCAGGCCCGAGGTCTATATTAGACCGGTCGTTACAAAATAACCACAGGAGGCATCCATGCGCGCAGTCATCCACCACGAGTTCGGCGAGCCCGCCGACGTCCTCGGCGTCGAAGAGGTCGAGACCCCGACCCCCGGCCCCGGCGAGGTGCGCCTGCGCGTGCTGCTGTCGCCCATCCACAACCACGACCTGTGGACCATCCGCGGCACCTACGGCTTCAAGCCCGAGCTGCCCGCGCGCGCCGGAACCGAAGCGGTCGGCGTCATCGAGGAGCTCGGCGAGGGCGTCGAGGGCCTCACGGTCGGCCAGCGTGTGGCCACGGGCGGCGCCTTCGGCGTGTGGGCCGAGCAGGTCGTCGCGAAGGCCGCGGGCCTCATCCCCGTCGCCGAGGGCCTGAGCGACGAGGTCGCCTCGCAGCTCGTGTCGATGCCCTTCAGCGCGATCAGCCTGCTGCACTCGCTCGACCTGAAGGCCGGCGACTGGATCGTGCAGAACACCGCCAACGGCGCGGTCGGCCGCATGGTCGCGCAGATCGCGAAGGCGCGCGGCGTCAACGTCATCGGTCTCGTCCGCCGCCAGAGCGCGGTCGCCGAGCTCGCCGAGCAGGGGATCGACAACGTCGTGTCGACCGACGCCGACGACTGGCGCGAGAAGGCCCTCGCCCTCGCGGACGGTGCGCGCATCGTCGCGGGCGTCGACTCGGTCGGAGGCCCCGCCGCCGGCCAGGTGCTGTCGATGCTGAGCGAGAACGGCACGCTCGTCATCTTCGGCTCGATGGGCGCGGGAAAGCTCGAGCTCGGCGCCGGCGACATCATCTTCCGCCAGGCCACCGTGAAGGGCTTCTGGGGCAGCGTCGTCAGCAAGACGATGGATGCCGAGACCCGCGGCGCCCTGTTCGGCGAACTGTCGCGCTACCTCGCCGACGGCACGCTGACCCTCCCCGTCGCGGCGACCTTCGGCCTGGACGACGCCCGCGAGGCCGCTCGCGCGAGCGACTCGCCCCGCGTCGGCAAGGTGCTGCTGCGCCCGTGAGCTGAGGCGGGCGCCAGCCCGTGCGAAACTCCTGAGAGATCGGCCCCGCCCACCCTTCCCTCCGCGTGATCACGCGGGGTGCGGGGTGGGCGTTCTCCGTTTCTCAGGAGTTTCGCTCGCGACGCGGCCGTGACCAGGACAGGCGCCGCGGCCTCGTCAGCCGGGCAGGGCCTCGAGCGCGGAGGCGAGAGCGTCGATCGCGGGACGCTGACCCTTCACGAGCGCGTCGCGCGCGGCATCCAGGTCCATCCACTCCGCCCGGTCGACCTCGGGGAACGACGCCGTGCGCCCCGAGCGTGGCGGCCACTCCATCTCGAACGTGCCGAAGGTGAATCCGGATGCCGTGAACCCGGCGCCGTCGCCTGTGAACACGACGACCTTCTTGCCGCTGGAGTACGGGAACGTCCCGAGTTCGGCCCAGGGGACCTCGGGCGCTTCGACGCCGAGTTCCTCGTGGAACTCGCGGCGGGCGGCATCCAGAGCCCCCTCCGTCTCGGGGTCGTACTCCCCCTTCGGGATCGACCAGGCGCCGGCGTCCTTCTTCGCCCAGAACGGCCCGCCCATGCGCGCGATGAACACTTCGGGCTCGGGGGCGAGGCGGTAGAGCAGCAGCCCCGCACTCCACACGACCATCAGGCGGTCGCCGCGGGAACGCGCGCGGCCTCGTCCACGATGACATCGGCGCGCTTGCGGTACGTGCGCGCGGTGACGCGATCGAGGGCGATCTGCCCGCGCATCTTCTCGGCCTTCTCGTAGAGCGAGGGTCCGCCGAACCCGGTCAGCACCTTCACGAGGACCGGTAGGAGCTCGATCATGAAGAACAGCGCCGCGATCAGGTAGTGCGCCCAGCGCAGGACCGGCTCGCGATCCGACAGCCGTTCGAGAGCCGTGATCTGGCTGAGCAGACCGACTGCTCCCGCGTTGCCGTCGGCGATCGACGCCGCGCGCTGGTTGTACGCGGCGAGCGCTGTCTCGTACTGGGTGCGGGCGGCGGGGAGCTGATCCTCGGCCTGCTTCTTGTTCTGATCGGCGGAGGATGCCGCGGCCTCGGCGCCCGCGGCGTTGGCGGTCGCGAGCGCGGTCTGGGCCTGCTGCAGCTGCGTCGACAGGGCGTCGTACGACGACTGGGCCTGAGCGAGCTGTGCCTTCGCGGCGTCGGAGCTCGCGCCGTTGCCGGCGACTCCGGTGCAGCCCGGAACGCTTCCCGCGCCCTGCCCGGTCAGCTCGCACTGATACACCGCGCGCGCCTGGTCGATGACGGACTGCTGAGCGGCGAGCTGCTGCGTGAGCTGATCGACGGTCTGCTGTGCGGCGGCCGATTCGGCCGAGGTCGACGAGGTTCCCGTGACGATGCCGGTCGCGGCCTGGTTCTCGAGCGCCGAGACCTGGGCGGATGCGGCGTCGAGGGCCTGCTTCTCGGGGCCGTTGGTGACGGCATCCTGATCCGTCAGGGCCTGCGTGACGTTCGTGGAGTTCACCTCGCGGGCGATGTCGTTCTGGAACACCTGCAACACGAGGGGCTCGGCCACCACGATGCCGATGAGCGCGGCCATGATCACGCGGGGGAAGGCGAGACCGAGCAGACGGAAGACGTTCTTGGTCGAGCGCATCGTCGAGGTGAGGAAGCGGTCGAGGTTGAAGATGATGAGGCCCCACACCAGGGCCAGGGGGATCGCGAGGAACAGGCTCACGCGCACGCCCGTGAGCAGTGCGAACATCATCGACAGCGACGACACCAGCGCCGTCCCCGCGAGCACGAGGAACATCTGCACGAAGCGGGGAACCTCTTCGGGAACCTCGCTCAGCACATCGTTGTCGGCACCGCCGAGCACCGCCATGCGGCGGATCAGCGACAGGCGCGGTCGGCGCGGATCGTCGCGGCGCAGGCGGGGGTGCCGGGGGACGGATGCGACGGACTCGGCGTTCGCGGTGCGCTCCTGGTCATCGGCGGCGCGCACTCCCTCGCCGGGGACCGCATCGTCGAGCACGGCGGTCTCGCCGTCGTGGGGAACCGCCGCGGTGGCGGGCTCGTCGGCGAAGTGCGCGAGCAGGGCGGTCGCACCGGTGGGCGGTTCGCCCTCGTCGGCGTGGCCGGCGGGTGCACCCCACGGCTCGGCGGATGCCTCGGCGATCGCGCCGGAGCGCGGGTTGGTGGGGTGG
>NZ_LDRT01000071.1 GCF_001476655.1 Microbacterium testaceum
AGAACACGGGCACGTGCCCGCGCCGGTCACCCGGCGAGAGGAACGGGGCGGTCGGCGCCTCTGCCGCCGGCGCTCTGCGCGCCGACGACCCCCTCACGCCCGGAGGGCATCGACGAGGTGGGGGAAGACATACTTCCAGGGTACGCCGCTCAGGCGCGGAACTGCGGAGAACCCAGAACGCGCTCGACGGACATCTCGAGCACGACGCGCTCGGGATTGACACGCGGCTGGCGGTAGCGCGCGGCATAGAGCTCGACCGCGTGGGCGACGGCCTCGGGGGCGTCGGTGACGCGAGCGGCGCCCTCGAAGCTGATCCACCGCGCCCCGTCGACCGAGCACACCGCGGCTCGGCCACTGCGCTCGGCGTTGACGAACTTCTGTGTTCCGCGCGAGCCGATGATCCTCACGATGCCGTCCTCGAAGGTGAATCCGACGGGCACAGCGTGGATCCGCCCCCCTCGTCCCACCGTGGAGAGCGTCGCGAGGTGGTACTCGGAGAGGAAGGAGAACGCGTCGTCGGTCAGCACGATTCCAGGGTGCCACGTCCGGCTATGTGCGTGATGGTCCGGGGCCCGGCGTCCCATCGCCGCAGAGAGACGGCACGGACAGCCACCTCCCCTCCCCCGGTCTCGGCGACGACGGCGAGTGCCTCCCCCAGGCGTGCGAGCGGCACGCGCCGGGCCAGCGTCACATGGGGCGTCCACGCGCCGGGCGCGGTATGGCCCTCGCCGTCACCCGGCCCCGCGAGAGAGTGCACCGCGGCATGCAGGTCCAGAAGCGCCGCCGAAGGGACGACCGAGCGGGCGATCACGCGGCTGTTCCCGACCCCGAAGAGCAGCGGCGCGCCCAGGGTGAGATCGAGCGGCAGCTTCGCCTCGAGTCCCGCACCGTCCAGGGGTCCGAGAGCCGTGCGCACGAGCGTCGTCACGTGGGGTCGATTGCTGGCACCCCGGTGCTGCGCTTGGCTGGGAAGTCCGGCGTCGAGGAGGGCGTCCCACTCCCGTCGCACGGCGGCATCGGACTCATCGTCGAAAGTGAGCTCGAGGCTCACGACGGTGCTCACCCCCGCGTCAGCGCGTCGACCACCACGCCGCCGCGACGAGCACCGGCTGGAAGAAGAGCCGCACGAAGCGCTTGCGATCGGTGTCGAGACCGAACGCCGAGCGCCCCTTGCGCCACTGATCGACGTTGCCGGGGAAGATGGCGACGAAGAAAGCGGCGAGGGCGGCCCCCACCCGGCGACGCTCCCGCGGCAGGGCGATCAGCGCGAGGCCGAACCCGGCCTCGACGACTCCGGATGCCACGACCACGAGATCGCGGTCCAGGGGAAGGTCCTCGACGAGGACGTCGGGCACCTGCGCCTGAAAGTCCCGTCGGGCGAATGTGAGGTGCGACACCCCGGCGAAGATCATGGCCAGCGCGAGCGACCACCGTACGACCGTTTTCATGTCCTCACCGTAACTCTGAGTCGCACGGGGACGGTGGGCTTGACGGCGGGGCGTGCACCTACGCGAGAGGGTCGGTTTGCGCAACCCCCGGCCCCTCCCCGAAAAGCGGCGATTGACTGTGACCACACCGGAGAGGAGGGGCCGTATGACGATCACGGACATGCCGCAGGCGAAGACCGAGGATGCCGACGTCGATCGGCTCCTCGCGCTCGCCGTCGGCGGGGACCGGCAGGCGTTCGGGATGTTCTACGACCTCACCGCCGGACGCGTCTACGCCCTCCTGCTCGCACTGACGCAGAATGCGTCGCGCTGCGATGCTCTCCTCGAAGAGGTGTACGTCGAAGCCTGGGAACGCCTTGTCGGCAGAGGCCTACCGCCCTGCCCCGCGAGGGAATGGGTTTCCCTCATGGCGCACCGGCGCGCAGCGCTGGCCCGCTGACGAGGAGATCTAGACCGGGCGCGCTGCCGAGGGCTCCGCCGCCCCGATGTCGACGGTCAGACCGCCGGACGAGTTGGCGGAGTTCGCGTACGTCTGCAGGAGAGCAGGATCGAGCATCTCCGGCTCGCTCTCACCGAAGACGAAGCGCAGAGGAATCGAGGGCTGGAGCCAGATGGTGCTCCGGCCGGCCGACTCTCCTTCGGGGTGCCGCCATGACAGCGTGAAGCTCTCTCCGCGGCGGAGCTTGGTCGCGATCACGACCTTGATGTGCGCGAGCACACGATCCGGCATCTGAATCGGCTGGGCCGAGGACCCATAGAACAAGGAGCCCATGGAGGGCCTCCTTCCGGCGATCGTGACAAGGAAAATTTTACTAGATCGCCTAACTATCACCTAGCGGAAAGGGGGACTCGGACCCCCCTTCGTCCGAACTAGTCGGCGATGCGCGAGGTTCGTAGGCATGCGTGAATCTCGTTCACCTAACTAGACTGTGCGCTCGGGCGGTCAGGGCGACAGGAGAATGATGACGATCGTGGAGAACGAGGACCCTTCGACGGTGGCCGCCCGCGCCGTCGAGCGGCTGCGACTGGCCGAGGCGCGCCTCGCCCGTCGGCGTCAGACCGACTGCGGCCCGAGCGAGAATGCGCGCGCAGCCATGCGCCTCATCCTCGAGCGCGCCGATGAGGGACTCACGGTGACCCCAACGGAGATCGCTCAGGCGCTCGGGGTCTCGACCGCCTCCGTGACCGGCATGCTCGACCGCCTGCACGCCGGCGGCCTGATCGGATTCATCGCGAATCCCGATGACCGACGGAGCAAGTTCGTCATCCCGTTCGACCGGTCCACGGACGCCGACGCCATCGACCCGGTGACCGCACGGATCCGGGAGTACGCCCTCACCCTGCCCGCGGATGCAGCGGGGTACATCGCGACCTTCCTCGACCAGGTGCGCGAGGTCGTCGACGCGGAGTGCAGCTGAGGCCTAGGCGGAGCGAGCCTCGGGCGAATCGGCATCCGGTTCGGCGATGACGCTCAGACCGTTGGCCGAACTCGCTTCGTGCATCAGGTCGTCGATCCAGCGCCGATTCAGCTGGGGCGCCCGACTGCCGTAGAAGTGGAAGACGAGGGGGATGGACGGGTGGATCCACAGCGTTCGCGTCCCGCTGCCGTCACCGACGGGGAAATGGAACATGAACGGCTCGCCACGGCGGAGTTTGTTCATGAAGACCACGCGCAGGTGAGAAAGCGTTCGGTCCTCGATATCGAAGGAATGACCCAACGCGTTGTAAACCAGTTTTCCCACTAATCCAGAGTACATCCCCCACCGTGATTAATTACCCGAGAGCATCGGCCGCCCTCGGTGAGGAAACGCTCGGATAGAGTCCATTCGTGGGGAGAGCGCATCGTTCGAATCGGTCGCGCCGCCGCATTCCACGGGTTCTGCTCATCGTGGGTGCCGTGGTGGTCGTCGTCGCACTCATCGCCGGGATCGCCGTGGTCGGAAGCCTCGTCTCGTCCCTTTTCCAGACGCTCGGGGCCCGTCCTCCCGCCGTGGACACCAAGATCGTCGCCCCCGACGAGTCGAAGGCCGCGATCGCGGCGAAAGACCCCTCCGCCACACCGGAACAGGCCGCCGCCGCGAAGTGGCTCGCCGCCCAACCGACGACCTACTGGCTGACACCGGAGATCGACCCTCTCGACGAGGTCTGGGACCGCATCGCGCACCTCGCCTCCGAAGCTCGGGATCAGGATGCCTCCCTCTCGGTCGCCGTGTACGGGTTGCCGGATCGCGATTGCGGGAACCACTCCGCGGGCGGACTGGATCCCGACTCGTATCGGGACTGGACGAAGCGGATCGGCGACGCGCTGCGAAACGCTCCGGACATCCAGAAGATCGTCATCCTCGAGCCCGACAGCATCGCTTTGTCCTCGTCCTGCGGCTCCCCCGCGGATCGCGCCGGCTACCTTCGCACCGCCGTGGACAACATCCGTGGGACCAACACCTGGATCTACCTCGACGGGGGCCACTCCGCCTGGCATCCCGTCGACGAGATGGCCGGGCTCATCTCCGCGACAGGACTCATCGGCGACGTCCGTGGCATCGCCCTGAACGTGTCGAACTATCAGGACACGGCGGCCGAGTTCGCCTATGCCCACGCACTTTCCGAGAAACTCGGCGGCACCCACGCGGTCATCGACACGTCGCGCAACGGTGCGGGTCCGGCGGGATCGGAATGGTGCAATCCCCCGGGCCGGCTCGTGGGTCCCGCCGGGGGCTCCTTCGGCGACGGCGTCGTCGACACCACACTCTGGATAAAGCCGGCGGGGGAAAGCGACGGTGAATGCAACGGCGGACCGGCCGCGGGCACCTGGTGGCCCGAGGCTGCCGTCGAGCTCACGCGCGAGAGCCGCTGAGGCGAAAGCTCCGCGCCACCGGGCCCAAGGGCCCTCTGAAATGTGTAAAGATGTGGCTCGGTCCGTGTGACCGCCGCGTCTCGGGGGAGAACGCGGGCACGTTTCCGTGCGAACCAGAAGAGTGGGTGCGATGAGCGACAGCACGGAAATGCTGAAGACGGCCGTGATCGTGGAGGACGACCCGGACATCCGTCATCTCCTCGTCGAGGTCTTGGAGGCGGCGGGGTTCTCGACGGTCTCCGTCGGCAACGGCATCGATGGTGTCCGAGCCGTGATCGCCTACCAGCCCCTCATCACGACGCTGGACGTCAACATGCCCGGCATCGACGGGTTCGAGGCGGCGCGCCGGATCCGGCAGCAGAGCGACACTTACATCATCATGCTCACGGGTCTCGAGGAGGAGGCTGACGTCGTCCTCGGCCTGGGGGCCGGCGCCGACGAGTACGTGGTGAAGCCCTTCCGCCCCCGCGAGCTGCGCGCTCGGATCGAGGCGCTTCTGCGGCGCCCCCGCTCCGGAGGCGGAGCCGCCGCGGGCGCTCCCCGTCAGGACCGCGTGGGTCCGTCCTTTCCGGCGGCACGCCCCGAGCAGCAGACACCCCCGGCAGCGCCCCCGGCCGCGGCGGCGAGCGTTCCTGTCGTCGTGCCGTCCTCGCAGGGGCCGGAGCCGAGAGATCCTGTCGGCAGCGAGTTGGCACCGCGCTCCTCGGAGGCCGTCGTCCGCTCGCACGGGGCGGTCACCCCGACGGGTGCACCGTGGATCGTGCACCGTGACCTCCAACTCGATCCGGACAGCAGGATCGTCCTCGTCGGCGGCGACGAGCTCGAGCTCACGCGGACCGAGTTCGATCTGCTGGCCACGCTCATGGAGTCAAAGCGGCGTGTGCGGAGCAAGGCCGACCTCACGCTCGTGCTGCGCGGGGAGTCGTACGTCACCAGCTACTTCGTCGGCGAGGCCGACAAGCGGGCGATCGAGGCGCACATGACCAATCTCCGACGCAAGCTCGGGGACAACCCCGCCAACCCGCGGTACATCGAGACGGTCCGCGGGGTGGGGTACCGCCTCACCTCGGAGCTGATGGCCGCGCCCTGATCATCGCGCTTCGCGTATACGACGGATGCCTCGACCCTCCCCAGGGTCGAGGCATCCGTGTTTCTGATGCGTTCGGGTCGCGATCAGATCGGGTGTCCGTCAGACCTTGAAGCCGTGGTGACGACGGACGAGCTTGGAGAACATCAGGAGGGTCTGGAGGACGGTCACGACACCGACGATCGGCCAGCCGATCCACAGGATGGAGGACTGCGCCATCGGGCCGACCATCACCCAGATGACGGCGAGAGCGACGGCGACGGCGATGAGGACGACCATCGGGGTCCAGTGCCCCAGTCCGCCACCGCGTTCGGCTTTGGCCTGCATCGCCCAGTTGTCGACCTTCTTGCGCGACAGGAAGCGCGTCCACGAGCGGACGAAGTGGCTGATGCGGATCCACATGAAGATCTCCGCCGGGAAGAACAGCACGGCGAAGAGGATGTCGCGGCGGTTGACGGCCTTCATCGTGCGGGCGATGCGCAGGTTCAGCAACATGGCGATCACGGGCGGGATGAGCCACAGCGGCGAGAAGACGAATGCGCCGATGGACAGCGAACCGGCGAGCAGGGTGAGGAAGGCCACCCGGACGAACAGGTTCGTCAGCATGCCGAAGTTCTCGAACCAGCGCAGGCGCAGGTTGGGGTGGAACGGCTGCCCCTTCGTGTCCCCGCGCTGACCGGGCCACATGAGCTCGATCGCGCCGTAGGTCCACTTCACCTGCTGGGCGTCATACCCGGAGAGCGTCGTCATGCCGCCCACGTCGGCGCGGGCGTACGGGCTGATCTTGGTCAGGTAGCCGGCGCTCTTGATCTGCAGCGACAGGAGCGAGTCCTCGACCTCCGAGTCCTTCACCCACGGTGTGACCTGATGGTTCTGCTTCATCGCCTCGCGGAGCGCGTTGGTCGAGAAGATCGAGAACTGCCCGCCCAGCACGGCCATGTTGCGGCCGCGGAGCATGTTCTGCAGGTTGAACGCCGCGAACTGCGTGCGCTGACCGGCGGTCAGGAACTTTCCGATCAGCCCCTTGATGGGCCGATCGTCGATCGTGTAGATCGCGGAGATGCCACCGATACGGGAGTCCGAGACGGCTTCGGTCTCGAGGTACTCGACGGCCTTGCTGTCGGCGATGGTGTCCCCGTCGACACCGAGCAGATAGTCGTACCCTTCGACGAGCGAGTAGCCGTAGTTGAGCGCGCCGACCTTCTTGTCGGGGTTCTTACCGATGTCATGCACGAACACCTCGGTGAACTGTTCGCCGAGTTCCGTGACGACCTCGTGCGGGCCGCTGTACTCCGAGGCGATCTTCACGGTGTTGTCCGAGGTGTTGTTGACGACGACGTGGATGACGTCGGGCACGCGGGTCTGGCCGAGCAGCGCCTCGATCACGTCGGCGATCGACTCTTCCTCGTTGTATGCGGGGATGACACAGCCGATCGTCGAGCGGTGGACCGAGGTGTTCTCGAGGACCGCCGCGAAGTCATCGGCGAAACCGTGCTCCGAGGCCGCTGCGCCGGTCACGTCGTCGGACGTGTAGGCGAGCGCCTTGGTCTGGGGTGCGAAGCTGCGCGCATCGGTCATGGCGGGTGTCTTCCTGTTCGGAGGGGGCGGCGTGTCGGCCAGGTCCCACTCTGGTAGGTTCACCGCAAGACGCCCGCCGCGATCCGGCATCGTCACCGCAAGATATCCTCAAGATCCGCTCCGGGAAGCAGAAGCAGAAAGCGCCCGCCGATGGCCGTCCTCGATCTCGTCGCCGCCATCGCCGCCGCGTCGGTCGCTGTCACCGTCCTCTTCCTCGCACACGGACGCCACGGCGACGATCGCGGTGGGCCGCGCGCCGAGTTGGTCCGATACTTCGGCATCGCCGCGCTGGCGGCGCTCGCCTGCGCGGTCCTCAACCTCCTCGAGGAGGCGGGTGGCGGCGCTTTCGCCGCTGCCGCGGGCAACGCGACGAACGTCCTGGCACCGGCACTCGCCTGGGCCGGGATGCGGCGCCTCAACGCTCGACGGGCCATCGGAGCCGTCAGCGCGGGCGCGGGCGCCATTCTCATGCTGGCCGCCACCTACGTCGTGTCACTCGACGAGGCGACTCTCCTGAAGACCGCGGCGATCGCGCTGTTCAGCGCCTTCACGGCGATGGAGGCGCGCCGCCGCCCTGTCGACGCCGTGGCGGGGACACCCCTTCTCGCGTGGACGATGGGAGCCTTCGCGGCCTACAACGCCGGCCGGGTCGTCGTCGCCTGCACGGCGGGTATGCACTCGCCGCTCTGGGAGAGGACGGCCTCGGCCGAGATCACATCGATGGTGAGCGCGCTCACGATCATCGTCGTGGCCGCCGCCACCGTCCAGATGGGCCGTCAGCTCGACGATGACCCTGCTCCCGGCACGCGGGCGCATGACCGCGGCGCGCTCCGGCGGGACGCGGAGGATCTCCTTCGCACGCACGCCGGCGTCGACGTGCTGATCGTCCGGCTACCCGAGCTCGACCTCATCCGTACCGCCCACAGTTCAGAACGAGCCGAGCAGATGCTCGCGTCCCTCGTCGAGGCCATCCGCACAGCGCTCCCCGGCGGCGCAGCCGGAGTGCCCGCACGCGACACCGTGTTCCTTCTTCTGCCCGTCGGCTTCGTCGTCGACGACGTCGAACGCACGGTGAGCGAAGCGTTCGCCGGTGCCATGCCGGCGATCGGTTATGACGACACCCCGGACCTGTCTTTCGAGCATCACCGCGTAGAGGACGTCGACGGGGTGTCGCTCCTCATGGAGAGCCGACGCCTTCGGCCACGCCAGGGCGTCACGCACGGAGTCCCGGCGGCGGGTCAGCCCTGACCGCCGGTGTCTCCCCACCCCGGCGCGCGGCCGGTCGTGTCCGTGGTCGCGCTCTGAGGGGCAGCCTGCGAACCGTTCGTCGAGATCGCGATCGGAAGGTACTGGTACACGGTCTGCTGACTGAACGACGTGTCGGTGTTCGCAGATCCCTCGACAGCGACATTCAGCGCGAACTCCAGAGTGATCCCGTACGTGTCGTTCGGCAGCTGCCGGATCGAGGTCGAGGGCACCAGCAGGCCGCCCTGGAAGCTGTTCAGGAGAAGGCCGCGGTCGGACCGCTGGGTGTCCGACGGCACGAGCGTGCGCGGGTCGGCGCTGAACTGGAACGGATTCGACACCTGGCCGCCGGTCTGGGCGGTCTGCGAGGTGATCGACACGGCGGACAGGTAGACGCGGCGCTTCTGAGTGAGAACCGCCTTCTCGTCGACACGGTGGTCGACCACGTTGACGGCGAAACCGAACTGCTTCTCGTTGGCGGGGGTCCACTCCATCGTGCGTTTGGGGTTGACCGCCCAGACGTCCAGTCGCACCTCGAGTCCATCGGCCACCTCGGATGACAAGCTGACCGAACCGTCGTAGGTGAACCGCGAGTCGAACGGCATGCTCGACGCGGCCGCCTGCGGGGCAGCCGTGGGGACCACCACGGACTGGTTGGTCGAGGAATGCCCTTGGAAGGCGTTGAACGCGTCGACGACCTGGGCGCATCCACTGAGGGAGAGCGGACCCACGACGAGCGCGGTGGCGAGAGCGAGCGCGCGCAGAGCGCGTCGGCGAGGGGTCGAGGTCACGGGTTGCTCCTGAGGAGAGGGCGCAGGGGGCGCAAAGGTCGCTGAACGACCATCACACTGCGGGATGCAGGCCTCAGGGGGAGTCTGACCGGACGACGTGCCCGGGTGGGCACAAACGGCGAGCAGAGACAGGATGGCGCGCAGAAGACTACACCACCGTCGATACACTCGAAGAATGTCAGGGGGCAGGAGCGTTCCGTCGGCAGTGCCGGTCCAGGTGCCGCCGAACGACGAAGGGTCCAGCCCCAGCAGCCGGACGAGATCCGTGTGGCTGCTGCAACTCGTCCTCGGGGCCAGCGTGGTCATCACCGTGCTGCTCACTCAGGCGCTCGAACCGTCTCTGTTCGCGGTCTGGACCTTCTCCACGGGCGTCGCCATCGTCATCGCTCTGACCGCCGTCGCGATCATCGTGCCCTGGCATCGCCTGCCGCGGAACGCGGTGGCCTTCATCCCCTTCGGCGACATCATCGGGATTGGGCTGCTGAGCTTCGGAACCGATCTGCGATTCGGCTTCTTCTGGGTGTTCCCGGTGACGTGGATCGCCACCCACTTCGCCGTCAGCCTGCTCATCGGCACGCTCGCGACCGTCGGCGTGATCATCGTCATCGACGCGGCAGCCAACGGCTCGGGCCCGGCCACCGCGCTTCGGCTCATCGTCGTGCTTCTCTCGCTGACGTTCATCGGGATCACCGCGTACCTGTCGTCCCGGCAGACCCGCGCCTTCAAACAGCTGCTCCGACGGCAGGCCAGCAGGTTGCAGGGCACGCTGCAGCGGGTCACCGGACAGGAACGACGGGTCTCGCAGGTGCTGAACGGTCTGGACACCGGTATCGCGCGCATGTCGAGCGACGGCGAGATCCTCGCTCTGAACGACACCTACCTGTCCCTCTATGGGATCGACCGCGACGAGCCGCAGCGCCCCGGCAGCGCCGTCGAGTACGCCACGCTGCGGGGCGAGCCGCTCAGCGAATCGGAGCGCCCCTTCGCCCGCGCCGCACGGGGCGAGCAGTTCGACGACGAGCGGGCGTGGCTCTTCGACGCCGATGGCAACTGGCACGCCCTCTCCGCTTCGACACGGCGCCTGGTGTCCTCCGACGAACCCGAGAGCACGCTGCTGATCGTCCACGACATCACTGCCCTCATCGAGGCGGAGCGGGCGCGCGAGCGACTGGCTGCGACGGTCTCGCACGAGCTGCGCAACCCGCTCACCGCGATCATCGGCCACGCCGACCTCGCCCTGGACGACCCGAACCTGTCACCGAAGGTACGTGAACAGCTCGAGGTCATCGCGGGCGCGGGCGAGCGCATGCAGAAGCTCATCTCCGAGATCCTGGCGAACTCCCGCGGAGTGTTCCGCGAGAAGGAAGCCCCGAGGACAGCAGACGCCATGCGCATCATCACCTCCTCGCTCGAATCCTTCCGGCCCGCCGCGGCCTCCCGTCGGGTCGCCATCTTCGATGACCTCCCCGAGACCGCGGAGGTCGTCGGTGACGCGTTCCGTCTGCGACAGGCTTTCGACAACATCCTGAGCAACGCCATCAAATACACTCCCGGCGGCGGCTCGATCCGCCTCTCCGCGGACGTCGATGATGACAATGTGGTGTTGCGCTTCGCGGACACCGGTATCGGCATTGCGGCCGAGGACCTGCCCCGCATCTTCGATCCGTACTTCCGCTCGCGGGCCGCCCGCGACAGCTCGGCCCCCGGAACGGGGCTCGGGATGGGAATCGTCCGCGGAATCATCGAGGAGAACGGCGGCACGGTGAAGATCGAGAGCGAAGTCGAATCCGGCACCACGGTCACGGTCACCCTGCCGGTCCCGGCGAAGGACCGGGAGGAATGACAACGGTCGGCACCCTCGCGAACCTCAGCCTCGCGCAGGCCACCGTCACCAGCCTCGCCTCGATCATGATCGTCAGCCTGGGATTCCTTCCCCGCCCCTCCCGCGCGGCGCTCCTGTGGTCACTGGCCTTCCTGCTCGCGATGGCGAGCACGTGGACGTCCGTCGTCGGTGTGGCGATCGGCGACGAGTCCGTCCGCCGTGTGGGGCTCGGACTGATCCTCGGCGCCCCGGCCCTCATCTGGTCGGGATTCCGTGCGCGGCGCGGTGCGCGTGCCCTGCCGTGGGTCGGTGCCGTGCAGGGCGTGTGCTGCGCGGCCGTGTTCGTCGCCGCCCCGGATTCCGCCGCCTACGGTCTGTGGTTCCGCCTGGCTTTCCTCGGCGCGGCAGCCTTCGCGGGGGTGACCATCTGGGAGCTCCGTCGCTCAGCCGACTCCCACGAGCGACTCATGCTGCCGCTGCTCGTCGTGTCCGCGGGATTCGTCATGCTCGCGTTGGCGAGCATCGTCTCGGCCATCGCTGCGCCCGCGACCGTCGGCGATCTGCAGCTCCCCCGCCTTCTCAACGGGCTCGCGATGCTCATCTACCTCGTCTGCGCGACCGTCAGCCTGCTGTACTTCACGTCCGTCTCCCCCGGCTACGCACTGACGGCGACCGCGTGGCCCCAGTTCGCGGTCACGGCATCCGATCGCCTCGTCCGCGCCCGCCGTGCCGGTGAACCGGGCTGGGTGGCGCTCTCGATCCAGGTGGACGATCCGGTGCATCTTCGCAGCGCGGCCGGCGACAACAACTGGTCGCACATCATCTCCGCGTTCGAGAGGGTCGTCACCGAGGCGTTCCCCGCGGAGTCCGATATCGGTCGGAGAGCGAGTGGTCACCTCGTCGTCCTCGTGGCGCGCCCTGATCCGGTGGTGCGCGAGGCGGTCCGCACCGTCCTCCGGCGATTCACCGAGATGGATGCCACCTCGTGGATAGCGGTCCAGCTCTCAGCGAGCGTGGGCTGGGTCCCCGCCGAAGCGGCGGACTTCGATTTCGACACCCTGGTCGAGAACGCGGATGCCGCAGCGTCGATGGCGCGGCGCCTCGGGGGCGACCGGTGGGAGCGCGTGCGGCTCTGAGTCAGCCCGTGGACCCGCCACCCGCGATGGCCACCGTGAGCGTGTCGCTGGCCGTCTGCTTGGCGTACTCCTCCGAGGTCGGCGTCGCCTGGACGAGGTACTCGTAGGTGAACTGGAGGGTGACAAACGTCGCCTCCGCGGGGACCTCTCCGACGTTGAAGGTCTGGGAGTAGCTGTACGGCGAGAGGACGAGGTACCCGGGGGCGTTCGACTGGTCGGTCTGCGCGGCCAATGGCGCGAAGGACTGCGTCTCGTTCCCCGGAACGGCGGTCATCGTCGCGCGCTGCAGGTAGACCTTCTGGCCATCGTCCGGGGTCACGGTGGTGACCATGGAAAGGCTGACCGGCTTGAGTGCCGTGGGGCTCCACTTGTCCATGGAGAGCGTCGACCAGTAGTTCACCGTCGCGGACACGGCACCGGCGGTGACGGTCCTCTGCGTCGACCCGCTCGACAGGTCGTTTGCGACCGGCTGGGGCGCCGATGTGAAGACCTGAGTCGGCGTCGGAGACGCGGAGTCGGCATTGCCCCCCTGAGCCCAGGGCGGAACGCCGCACCCTGAAACGGCGAACATCATCAGTCCGACCATCGCACCCAGCGCGATGCGCCCCTTTCGCACCGTGCTCCGCATGCGACCTCCCCGATTTCGGGTTAAGTCTAGGGTGAGCCCATGTCGCCTCGGCCCGACACCGGGCGAGATCGCCTTATGGTTCCTGCGTGACGGAGACGAACAACCGCCGGTCCGGCGCTCGGTATGGACGAGCCTTCGCGTGGTGCGTGGCCGCCACCCTGGTGCTCGGCGTCTTCATCACGCTGTGGGTCGGTGTGCGCGCGAGCCTCGCCGTCACTCACCTGAGTGCCGCCGCGCACGCGGTTCAGGATGCCGAGACCGCCTCGGACGACCCGCTCGCGCTCGCCTCCGTCCTCCCGACGGTGCAGAACGAGACCTCGGCGGCCCGGGAGCTCACGAACGATCCGATCTGGTCGCTGAGCGAGACGCTCCCCTGGATCGGCCCCCAGCTCGCGGCCCTGGCCGCGACCTCCCGCGCCCTCGACGACGCGGTGTCGGGGGGAATTGCTCCGTTGGCGTCCGCGGCCTCCGGACTGTCCACGGATGCGCTCCGACCGCAGGGCGGCGTGTTCGACACCGGCACGATCGCCGCGCTCGAGCCGGCCGCCCGCACCGCGTCCACGCAGCTGCACACGGCCGCCGGAGAACTGTCCGCCATCGACGATCGGCCTCTGCTCGGTCCGCTCCGCGACGGCGTCACCCGCGCGCGCGATCTCGTCGACCGGGCTGCCAACGCGGCAGATGCCCTCCACCGCGCCGCCCTGCTGATCCCCACCATGCTCGGAGCAGACGGTCCGCGGTCGTATCTGGTGCTCTTCCAGAACAACGCGGAATGGCGCTCACTCGGCGGCATCGTCGGAGCGCTTGCCCAGGTCGACACCGACGGCGGCCGCATCGCGCTGGTCGACCAGGCATCCACCGCCGACTTCCCCCCGGGGACCGATCCCCCCGTGGTCGATCTCTCCGAGGAGGTGCGCAACCTCTTCGACACCCGACCCGCTCGCTACATCCAGAACGTCACGCAGGTTCCCGACTTCACCGTCGGCGCCCCGATCGCACGCGAGATGTGGCGGCATCTTCGCGGACGAGATGTCGATGGAGTGATCGCGATCGACCCCGTCGCGCTCGGCTACATCCTGGGAGCGACGGGCCCTGTCACCCTCCCCACAGGCGACCAGCTCACGGCCGACAACGCCGTCCCCCTCCTCCTGCAGGAGGTCTATCAGCGTTACGCCGACCCCGCGCAGCAGGACGAGTTCTTCCGTGCGGCGTGCGCTGCCGTCTTCGCCGCGCTCGCCGACGGGCGTGCAGATCCCGGCCGACTCATCGAGGCGCTGGACCGCGCGGGTTCCGAGGGACGCCTCCTCCTGTGGAACGCGGATGCCGGCTCTCAGGCGGTCCTCGACGGCACGACGCTGCAGGGGAGGCTTCCGACGACGGATGCCGTTCAGACGACCTTCGGGGTGTACTTCGACGACGGCACCGGATCGAAGATGGACTACTACCTCCGTCCCTCCGTCGACGTCGCCTGGTGCGGACAGGATTCCGCGGCCCTGAGCGTGACACTGCGCAACGACGCCCCCGACCCCCGCACGCTTTCGTCGTACGTGACAGGCGGAGGCGAGTACGGGGTGCCGGTGGGCGAGGTCCTGACGGGCGTCTATGTCTACCTCCCCGCCGGGGCGCGGCTGGAAGACCATAGCTCCACGGGGACGGGCGCACCGGCCGGCTTCGCCGGCGGCACCGAACAGGGCCGGCAAGTGCTGAAGTGGTCCGTACAACTGGCTCCCGGCCAACAGGCTCACCTTGAAGTGCGGGCGTCCACGCCCCGGACCACACGTCTCGACGCAAAGGTCACACCCACAATCTCCGGCCCCCTGATCGGGCAGGAGATCGCAGGTTGCGACGCCGGGGAGCCGTAGGCCTGTGCGCACGCCACGCGAGCATCGTCGCGCCGCCCCTGGTGAAGTCTGCCGCCCACGCTCGTGAATACGCCGGTGTGCGACGGGCCTCCTACGCCACCCTCCGAGAGACTGTCGGGAGGAGCGATCCTCACCAGCCGAGATCCGACGGGTCGCTCTTCGACTTCCACCGGCCCACTGTGCCACCGAGATGGGGACCCACCATGAAAATCACGATCCTCCGCGCCGCTGCCGCGATCTCGCTGGCCGCAGCCGCTCTGCTGGCGCCGACCGCCGCCAACGCCTACGTCGACCCGTCCGTCGCCGTCGCGACGCCGAGCTCCATCGCCCCCGGGCAATCCTCGACCTTCACGACCAACGGTGCCCCTTTCACCGGTGACGAAGAGGTGCTGATCTCCATCACCGGAGAGAACGCTTCGGGAGTGACCCTCGGCATGGTCAAGGCCATCGTCCAGACGAACACGACACTCCGCGCCCACGCGAAGGCGGGCGCGCTCGCCGTCCCGATCACATTCCCCGCGAACGCCAGCGGCACGTACGCCCTGACTTTCACGGGTGCGACCAGCGGTACGGTCGTCCGCTCGCAGGTCACCGTCTCGAGCGCGAGCGCGTCACCCAGCACCCCGCCCTCCACCGGAGGACTGGCGAAGACGGGCATCGACGGTGGCGCCACGACGGGCTTGTGGATCGCCGGAGGTGCCTTGGTCGTCGCCGGAGCAGCGGTGGGCGCGGGAGCGGTCCTGCGTCGCCGTCAGCGGGTGACGGCGTAGCTCTCCGCCGCGAGCCCCCTCACCGGGAACGAGAAGTGGGACCGCC
>NZ_LDRT01000072.1 GCF_001476655.1 Microbacterium testaceum
CGCCTGGGGTGCTGCTCACATGGCCACCGTGGGCGGCGGCGCCGACCCCTCCCGCACCGGATACCTGTGCCTTCTCGCCGCCGCCGTCGCCGGGTGGAGCCTCGTCGACGTCGAGCATGCCGCCCGCACCGCCCCCGGCATGGAGCACTACCGCACCCGCAACAACCCCACCGGCGGCCGCCGCACCCCCCGCGTACCCGCCGAAGCCGCCTCACGCCTGCGCCGGCAGTGGGAGAAGGCCCAAGAACGCGCCACCACGTACCACTACGCGCCCCAGGAACGCCCCGAACGCGACCTCAGCGAGCTGCAAGGCATCGTGGCCACCGTCGAGCGCATGCTGACCGCCTTCCGCGTCTCCCCCGGCCGGTGGACCCACACCGAACACGACCTCCACGACTCCACCATCCTCACCGCGATCGCCTGGCTCTCCCTCCGCTCCGGCGCCCGCGACGTCGCCGCCCCCCTGCGCTCCATCGCCACCCTCACCGGCATCCCGTCGACGACCGTCGACCGCTCACTCCGCCGGCTACGAACCGCCGGATGGATCACCCGCGTCCGCGAGGCCGACGGAGCGGACGGAGCCGTCTGGCGGGTGTCAGAGAAGTTCTCCACACCTGACGTACACGTCGGGCCACTTCACGACATGACCGCCCGCCCCCCGGCCCAGCTCTTCGACATCAGAGCGACCCTGCTCACGGACCTCGAAGACCGCCTCGAGGCCGGTCGCCACGACATTTTCACCCGCGGAGGCCTAGGCCCCACTGCCCGCCGGATCTACGAAGCGCTCACCCGAGAAGGCCACAACGACCAGCACATCAGCGATCGCGCCGGCATGCCCCCCTCCCGCACACGCGCTGCCTTGGCACGGTTGAAACGTCACGCGCTGGCCACGCTCACGCGCGACGGGTGGCGTCGCCGAGTGCACGACCACCGCGACCGTCTCGCGCGCGCCTTCGGCCTCGCCGGCGTGCTGCACCGACGAGAACAGCAGTACGGCCACGAGCGCGAGCAATGGGCCTGGTGGAACGCCGAACTCATCCGCCGAGCAGGCAAGCCCACACGCCGCAAAACCGCCGCCACCCCACGACCGGTCATGTTCCACCTCACCGACGCGCGAGGCGGCCCCGACATGTGGCCCGAATACCCCCGAGACGCAGACGGCCTCGCCAACCACCTCGAGGCCATGCGCTACGTCCGCGCCGGCGCCCTGCAGCAACTCCGCGACCTCGAACTGGCGGCCTAACCCCAGCGCCGTCGCCTGCTTACAGCAGCGGAGCCCACTCACGGGCAAGCCGCCGAGCGCTGGCAATGTCGAGCTCGAAGACCACGGCACCGCCCTCCGCCGGGGCGAAACGCATCCGCACCCCCATCTCGTCCTGGACAGGTTCGACGACGTACTCGAGGTACTCAAAGCCCCCGACGCTCGGCACCCTGAGAACCACCGGTGTCGGCGCCGGCGAAGAACTACTGTCATTGCTCATGCCAGCATCAGGCCACATTCTCGTCGACCTCGTCCGAAACTATCCACAGGGCCCCAAGCCGCTTCCGAGCGGTCCCAGCGCCATGCAACGTCACGTCTTGATATCGCCTCTTCCGGTCGATTGACGGCCCAGCGGTGCTCCGGCACTCTTGCTGGCACGACGAGCCGCCTGGCCGTCAAACGCAAGGGAGAGGGCCCACTGTGAAGAAGATGATGCGAACGTTCCTGATCGCTCTTGTGGTGATCGGAGGATCGGTCCTGGGAGTGTCGGCGCCCGCCTCCGCGGCCACGATTCTCGGCACACCGAGCTTCAACACCTACTGCAAAACCAACGTGGGTTCGGTTTGGTACCCGGTCACCCAGTCCTTCTCGTCGCCGTACTACTGGCGCTGCACGAACAGCTACACCCACGCCCTGCTCAGCATCGACGTCAACAAGGCATGCCGCCAGCAGTTCGGAAACGGCGCATACGGAATCGTCGTCGCCAACAACCCCAACGGGTGGCGCTGCACACGCTGACCTCTACTCGTCTGCTGCGGATCCTTCCGGCGGCCCGCAGCAGACGAGCCCCCAAGCATTCCCCGCCGAGCATGTAGCCGGATCGTTTCGCTTTCCGTCCTCACCTCTCCCTCTCAACGACGACGTCCATCGGCTGCCGCCGGCACCACCGAGGCACCCTCCTCGCCACTGCAGCTGACGCGTGGTTGGTCAGGTCGCGCGCCCCTCCCCCGCCACGGTCCGCGACCATCCCCGGGAGCTCGAGCAGTCAGCGGCGCGGGTGTCGCCCACAATGGGCACGGCTGAGCTCCCGCCCGGCTCACCCGCACCCAGTGTGGACGACACCCGCCAGACGTCTCCGCCGGTACGAGGGGCGTGCGCCCCTCGAGCACCCCCAGGGCGGGCCTGCGGCCCGCTGGTCGACGACCGGCGGGCCGGTCGACTGCAGGGCCTTCGGCCCGTCTTTTTGCCGTGAAGCCTTCGGCAGCTCCCTCCGCTTCGCTCCGGTCGTTGCAGCCTCCAGGCCGCCGTCAAATCGGCGCCGCCGGCGCCGATCGGCTCCTCCGAGACTTTCGGCACGCGGTCGCTGCGCTCCCTTATTTCGCGCCGAAACTCTCTCCCCCGCCGCCCCTTCGGGGTTGACGGCGTCCCTCCGGCCGCAAGGCACATTCGTGCCTTCACGGCAAAAAAACGAGTAGGGAGAGAGAACCTGATGAACACCACCACCCACAGCCTCGGCACCGTCGAGCACATGGACCCCATGGCCCTCGTCATCGAGGCGAACGTGCGCCCGAGCGCCCCTGTCACCCCCACCTTCGTCCAGAGCATCCGCGAGAACGGAGTGCTCACGCCCGTTCTGGCTCGACGCGACGAGCACGGCAACGTCCTGGTGCGCGCCGGTCAGCGCCGCACCCTCGCAGCCCGTGAGGCCGGACTGAGCGCGATGCCGGTCTACGTCGTCGACGCCGACGAAACCACGGCCGAGCGCATCATCCAGCAGCTCGTCGAGAACGACCAGCGCGAACCGCTCACCGGCAGCGACCGCATCGCCGCGTTCCAGCAGCTCGCGTTCGAAGGAATGCCCGTCGCCACCATCGCCAAGCGCCTCGGAACCAAGACCAAGGACGTCAAGACCGCCCTCACCGTCGCGGAGAACCCCACCGCGGCCGCCGCCGTCGCCGAACACCCCATCACCCTCGACCAGGCGGCCACGCTCATCGAGTTCGAAGACGACCCCAACACCACCGCAGCGCTCATCAAGACCGCCACCACCGACCCGACGCAGTTCGCCCACGCCGTGCAGCGCGCGCGCGATGAGCGCACCCGGGCCCGCATCAAGGCCGAAGCCGTCGCAGACCTCACCGCCCGCGGCTACGAAATCCTCGACCGCGAGCCATCGTGGGGCAGCCCCATCACGAGCATTCGTGATCTCCGCACCGCCGAGGGCGAGCGGGTCACAGCCGAGCAGATCGAGCAGGTCGTAGGCCGCGCCGCCCACGTCGTCGTCTACTTCGGCCGCGAGGAGGCTCATGTGGGCTACTACCTCACCGACCCCAAAGCGGCAGGATTTCGAAAGGAAGGCGGCGCGGCATCCGGCCCCATGACCGACGAGCAGAAAGCCGAACGCCGCGAACTCATCGCCAACAACAAGGCGTGGGCGTCAGCCGAAACCGTGCGCCGCGAATGGCTGACAGCGTTCCTCGCCCGCAAGACCCTCCCCAAGGACGCCGCCGCGTTCGTCGCCACCGCCCTGACCACCGTGCACACTACCGTCGGCCACGCCGTGCAGAACGGCAACGGCCTCGCACACGACCTCCTCGGCGTCCAGCGGGGATCGTACGGGCGGGACAACCTCGCTCCCCTCGTCGAGCGCACCCCCGCCAAAGCCGGACACGTCGCCCTGGCAATCGTCCTCGGCGGCATCGAAGACAGCACCAGCAAAAACACCTGGCGCTACCCCGACGACCGTGACGCGCTCTACTTCCGCCGCCTCGCCGCGTGGGGCTACACGCTCAGCGAGGTGGAGCAGCTGGTCATCGACACCGCCGACGCCAAGACCCGTACGACATCAAAGGCCACTACGGCGTGATGACGCCGGTGACGGGGCGGACCACCGCCCCTCACCGGCCCCCTCGGGCCAAACCCAACCCCCACGCACACGGCCTCAACCGCCGCCCCACTCCCCCAGATCCAGAAAGCACAAACACCATGTCCTCGCTGCGTCACGCGCCCTGCCGGCCTTCGCCTTCCCCCACGATCCTTCGCAGTCACCTTCGCTCGACCGACCGCTTCACGCACGGCCGGTCCATCGCGCGAACTGCTATCGCAACGCTAACGAACTGATAGCACTCCCCCGCCATGAACCAGGAGATTTCCGTCATCGACGCGCATGTCATCGACGTCGCCTCACGCCTCGACTTCGCCGTCGAACTCACCGCCGACATGGGAGGCACGTTCGTCCTCCAGATCGACCTCGGCACCCGCGGCGCCCTAGACGACCCCAACGACCGCGCCGGAATCGACCCCACCGACGACGACACCCCCTTCTGGTGGATCGACATCGACGGAGGGACGAAGACCATCCTGTCGACATTCGACATCCACGCCGACCCTGCCGATGTCGCGGCGTGGATCAGCACCCACGCGAAGGCCGAGAACTGCCCCGCAACCCGGGTGATAGCGGGGTGAAATCATTCCGATATCACCCTGGATGCACCTTGATATCTTGCTCTCGCTGCTGTCAAAATGGATCCGAACTGCTAACAGAGTGCTAGCGCTATCAAGGTGCTATTGCTTGCGTTCTGCTAGCGCTAGCTAAGTGCTAGCGGCGTGCTAGCGCTAGCAGAGCAATAGCGGAACCGTAGCGGGCCAGGCAAATCGCTAGCGAAGTGCTAGCGCTAGCAAATTGATACCGCTTAGCTGCTGTATCGACAACGAACTGAAACCGGAGTGCAAGCATGATCATCCTGATCGGGAGCCAGAAGGGCGGGCCTGGCAAAACGACCGTCGCCGTGAACCTCGCTGTCGAGTTCGCGAGGCAGGGGAAAGACGTCTGCCTCGTCGACGCCGACAACCAACGCTCCGCGGCGCGCTGGCATGCAGACCGCGAAGAGCAGGGCCGACAGCCTGCAATCGCCTGCGTCGAGAAGCTCGGGACCATAAACCAGACCCTCCACGACCTCGACGGGCGCTACGACATCGTGATCGTCGACGTCGCGGGCAAGGACAGCAAGGAGATGCGGACCGGGATGACAGCAGCAGACACCCTCCTCGTCGTCGTTCGGCCAAGCCAGCTGGACCTGGACACCCTGGACCACATGACGGAAGTCATCGACCAAGCCATGGACTTCAACCCGGAACTCGATGTCCGGGGGCTCATCACGCAGGCCCCATCCAACCCGGCCATCACAGAACGCACAGACGCGGGGGAGTACCTCGCGGACTACCCGCGCATCCGTCCCCTCGAGACCGTCATCCACGAGCGCAAGGCCTATCGCGACGTCATCGGTGAAGGCCTCGGCGTTGTGGAGTGGTCGAATCAGAAGGCCAAGGCTGAGATTCAGTCTCTCGCTGCGGAGCTGATGGCGTAATGGCGATCAAGAAACGTCGACCCCAGGTCGACCCCGCTGCCATCGAAGCATTCGGGGCCGCCGCTGACCAGCCGAGCCTCGACTCGATCACCGAGCCTGCCGCAGAGGCTGTTGCGGCGCCGACGACGCCCACGACGCCGACGCCGCAGAGCACGACGTCCGATGGCTGGCCCGAGGGAGTGCCGCGAACACATCTGGTCCGGTGGCCCGACCCGGACCTCGCGCTGCTGCTGGTCGAGGTCGCCGCCCTCGAGGAACGCAGCCAGCAGAAGACCGCCCTCCGCGCCCTTCGGCGCGGGCTCGCGGCGATCCGCGCCGACCACGGAGCCTGAACACGGGGGAGTGCTGGCGCTCTGATATCGGAGTGATATCACTCTGAATGCGTCGAGTACTGCTCGCCGTCACAGAGGACGGCGTGCTAGCGGCGCCGCTTCGCGGCCCGGTACTGCTGAACGACATCTTTGACCTGTCCGGCGGTCAGAGACTACGTCGTCTTCGCGGCGGGCCAACGGCTTTCGCGGCATATCCTCCCTCGCTGCGCTCGGTCCGGTATTCCACGGACCGTTGCTCCCGCCCGCTGTGACTCCGTTTTCTCTTCGCTTGCCGGACGGCAAAGAAAAACGGTTGGTGGAGAAAAGAGCAAGAGCAATGGCTGACAAGATCACGGTTTACACAACCGGCCCCAGCTGCGGGAAGTGCTCGATGACCAAGGCGATGCTGAAAGGCAGGGGCGTCGAGTTCGATGAGGTGGACATCACCCAGAACCCCGCCGCGTACGAGTACGTGACCGCGGAATTGAAGTACACCGTAGCTCCCGTCGTTGTCGTCGACGACGAGGACCACTGGTGTGATCTGCGACCCGACCACATCGATCGCGTCGCGAAGTTGTACGGCACCGCGCGGGACGCGTCATGAGCACGAACGACACCACCAGCGACGACTACCGTGCCGGGTACCTTGCGGGGTACACCGACCGTCAGGTCGAGGTGGATCGGCTGCAGAACGAGGCAGACCGGTTCTACCGCGCGGCGTATGGCGAAGAGCGCCGCATCCCAGGCCAGTACGTCACCCGCGCCGAGCTCGAGCAGCGCCGCGCACTGTCAGAACCCCCCGTCGAAGTAACGCGACGCGACGCCCTCGCATCCTGGGGCTTCGACGTATCGCACATCGACAACCCGACCGACATCACCGACACTTCCCCCGCACCGACCAGAAGAACGAACCGCACAGCCAGGAGACGTCAGATGAGCACCAGAACCATCACCGGCAACCTCGCCGCCGACCCCGAGGCCGTCCAAGTGGGCCGTGTGCAGATCGCAAAACTGCGCGTCATCGAGAACACAGGTGAATACCGGGCGGGGGAGTGGACCCCGCACGACACCCCGACAACCCACTTCGTCGAAGCCAGGTTTGAACTCGGTGAAAACGTCCTCGCATCCCTGCGCAAGGGCAACGCCGTCATCGTCATCGGCTACGAACGAACCGTCGCCTGGGGCGAAGGAGAAAGCCGCCGCACCGGCCGCGTCATCGAAGCAGACAAGATCGGCCCCGACCTCAGCCGTGCAACGGCAGTCATCACCACCACGAAAAGAAGCGAATCATGAGGACCGCGCCCCCAGGCGCAAGAACGTCCCGTCGATCCCGTCGTGATCAGCCTCACCGGCCCTCCAACAGCAACCCGCGATGCCCTGGAGTCTTTGAGACTGCACTGAGAGAATAGAGACAAGGAGAGGGGGAGAGATGGCTTTTCGAGGAACGGTGCTCTCGGTCGACGCGCTGCTCGAGCGCGCCCAGGCTGCACCCGAGCCTGCTCCCGTCTCTGCTGTGGGGGTGCGTCACAGCGCCGCGGACAATGCCGCCCGCTGTACCGAGCTCATCGCCGCCGGCGAAGACTCTGCCGAGAGCTGGCGGTTCGGGATATTGCAGACCTTGGACGATTACACCTCGACGCTCCGCCGCGGGGGACCGGCACTTGCTGCTCGCGTCTTTGAGCGCGAGCCACAGCGCACCGGATCCGTCGACGTGGATGCCGCGTTCGCCGCTCTTGCCGATTTCCTCTCCGAGCGGGACGGGTGGACCGCACCCCAGTGGGCTGCTGATCCAACACGCAAGGCACGGCAGTGGTTTCCCGCTGTTCCGAGCATCTTCCGCGCCGAGGCGCAGGCGGTGAGCCCGCGCGCGTTCCGTCACCGGGGGATCTTCATCACCGGCTCCTCGCTCTCCCGCGCATGACGCGCGAGGGCGAGGAGCTCACCGCGGATCGCCTTCATGAGCTCCTGCAGGAGCTTTCTGACAGCCTCCAAGCCCGAGGTCTGACAGCGCAGATCTTCATCGTCGGGGGAGCGGCGATGGCGCTTGGCTATGACCAGCAGCGAATGACCCGCGACGTCGACGCCCTGTTCGAACCGGCTCTAGAGATGCGGCGCATCGCGGCCGAGATCGGCGAACGCCACGGCCTCGAGCCGGACTGGCTCAACGACGGTGCAAAAGGATTCATGCCCCGCCCAGACGGCAATGAGCGCGTGGTCTTCGAGTCGGAGTCTCTCTACGTGCAGGTGCCATCGCCCGAGTTCCTCTTGGCGATGAAGCTTCACGCGTCCCGAGACGAACGTGACCTGAACGATGCGGCCACGCTGTTTAACAAGGCGGGTTACACCTATGCGCAGCAAGCGATCGAGCTGCTCGAGCGCAGCTACCCGCCGCAGGTGCTCTTGCCCAAGCATCGCTATGTCGCCAAGGATGTGGCCGGCAGAGCCGAAGCTCTCCGACACCTTTCGCGGGAGAAACCCATCCCCCCGCGGACATTGAGCGAGCGGATCGATGAACGCGTGAACGACCTACGACAGAAATCAACGAAGAAGCGCGAGGACGGCCAGATCCGCGGGTCGGAAGCAGATCGCCGCCGCTGACCGCCCGAGCAGGCTGTGAGCCGGCGCCCAGACGCGCCAGCTCACAGCCAGACGGATCGTTCTAGGTGACAGATCACCCGGTGTGTTGGGGTGGAGCCAGCAACTGAGGACAGTCCGGCGTTCGAGCGAGGGTGAGGCCGCATATCTCGTCCCGTCGAGGCGGGCGAGTTCACCCGAAGCGGGCAGGCGAGTTCGTCAGTGCAGGTTCCACATGAACGGGATGGATGCCATGACGACGGCGGAGAGGGCGAACGAAGCGATCGCCACCACGGCGCCGGACATCGTCAACGCAGCCACGAAGCGCAATCCCTTCTTGGATCCCGGCTTGCCGCTGACGGCGTAGCCGACCGAGATCAGCAGAATGATCGCGGTCACCGTGATCGGGATCTCCGGTCGATATCGAAAAGCAGGGATCTCGGGGAACAGCAGGATCAGAATGTACGCACCTGAGTCTTTCGACGCCGCCGCGGCCGCGGACATGACGACCCAGAAGAAGTTGAGGGACACAAGGACCGGCATCCATCTCCACCGCTCCTGCACCACGACCAGGCCATGAGTTCCGCCGGCGATCGGCGCAGCGCTCTCATGCGCGGCGGCACCCGCGTCATTCGTGGCCGCCGCCGCAACCACCTGAACGACGTCTTTCTGATGCTCTCGCTCGGCGTCATCGAACCGGGCCACATCGCCTTCCCACACGAACTCACAAGCGGGGGCGGAACATCTCGTCTGAACAACGCTCATCACACCAGCGTGCTCACCGAGACTCCCCCCGATCGACGCCAATCTTCGGGTGAAGTAATGCAGGCGGAGGGTTGATCGTCGAGGGCGGTACTCACTTCCGATTGCTGGTCGACGGGCCCACATGCTTGACGTACTCCGACCAGGTGCACTCCACCGCGAGCTTCATCGCGTCCTCCGGGAAATACCCGATCAGCTGACGCTGAGCCGGATCGTCGTGGAACGTCACCGACCGCAGTAGCTTCCGTCCCCGCACCTCCACGAGTCGTACGATCGCGATCCGCTTGCTCTTGTCGAAGATGAACCACACGCCCGGCTCGGGGGAGCGCTGCAGCTGCGACATCGGAGACCACACCTGCACCATGCGCGGCTCCTCACGCGTCCTTGACGGTCACGAGCCGTTGATCCCGCCACCGGGCACGTTCGCCGAAATGATCACGCGGTGCAGACGCTCCGTGGCCGTCTTGAGCGTCGTCGCCCAGCCGAGCACATCGCCGCCGGCTACCTCGACCCGGTATCGCGGTCCATCGTCAGTGCGGCGCAGCTCGATCGTTCCCGCGACCTGGTCGCGGGCGTCAAGCATCACCCAGTGAGCGGGTGAGGTCTCGCGCGCGAGGAGTTGTGGGTGCCAACGGGGCCTTTCGTCGATCATGTCCGTAAGTATCGAACAAGTATTCGAACAACTCCAACCCGACCGTCGAGGGCTCAGAGGGTCATCACTTTCCAGCGGTAGGCGCGTAGCGGGCGCGGGCCTGTCAAGGGAGCAGAGCCCGCAGGCGTTTGCGCCTTACTCGGTACTCGCAACTGGTACTCGCATGAGGAACTCGCAACAGGTTCTAGCAGTGGTTCTTCTATATGTCACCGCCGTCAGGGTTCCTAGATGAGGGCCCTCGGAGCGTCACCAGCTCTCGGAGAGCGCATCATTGACCTCATGACAAGGGATCTGGGATTCGGCGAGAGCGAGACAATCGCCGCCATGATGGATGCCTCCAAGCGAGTCAGTCGCATGGTGGGCATCAGGAACAAGTTCGTGCAGGGCGGTAAGAAGGGAGCACCTGAGCCTGGCCCGCTCGCGTGGATGGTGCAGAAGCACGATCGGCAGGGTCTCGATCTGTTCCTACTGCACCGGCTCATGGCAAGCGCAGAACCGTGGGATGCCGGAAAAGAGTCGGGGGTATGGGCTCGCGCCCTAGGGCGTGTCTGACAATTGCTGGGTCCAGGCGATGACGGCGTTGAGGACGACTGCGGCGCGGTAGACGATGGCGTGCTTGTCGTAGCGGGTGGCAAGTCCGCGCCATTGCTTCATGCGGCAGTAGTTGCGTTCGATCACGTTCCGGTGGCGGTAGTCCGCGTCATCAAGGCCGACAGGCCGGCCGCCACGTGAGCCGCGTCGCTGGCGGTGGCCTTTCTGGTCGTCGGGTTCGGGGATCACGGCTCTGATTCCGCGGGTGCGGAGGTGACCGCGGATCGCGCGCGAGGAGTATGCCTTGTCGCCGCGGACGGCGTCCGGTCGGGTGCGTGGCCTACCGCGATCTCGTTCGATCCGCAGTTGCGCCATCAGCGGCAGGAACATCGGTGAGTCCCCGGCCTGTCCCGGCGTGATCAAGGTCACCAGCGGGAGTCCGTTGCCGTCGACGAGTTGATGGATCTTCGTAGAGAGGCCGCCGCGGGAGCGGCCGATGCCGTGATCAGGCGGCTCGAGCCTCGGATTCGTGTAATTTGATCCAGCCCCCTGTGAGGCGGGTGGTGTTCGTAGCGTGCTGGTGCGTGCGGGCGATCGTGGAATCTACCGATATCGACCAGTCCACCATCCCGGCGGCATCCGCCGCAGCGATGACCTTCGCCAGCACCCGATCCCAGATGCCCTCCGTCGCCATCCGATGGTGCCAGGTCCAGACCGTCTGCCAGGGCCCGAACACCGCCGGGAGATCCCGCCACGCGATCCCCGTTCGATACCGGTACACGATGCCTTCGACCATGAGCCGCGCATCCGCGAACGGCCTACCCTTACGCCCCGTCGGACGCGGCAGCATCCCCTCAATCAACGACCACTGAGCATCCGAGAGCTTCTGAAACCGCGACACGTGTCAAGTGTCTCAGCCCGCACGCTCAACCTTTCCGGAACCCACCGAGGGGGGCGAGAGCGTCGTCTACCGTTTTGGCGGACGTGCTGATGGCGGCATGTCCGTCCTCGATGTCCCACAGCGTGTTCTGCAGCAGGCGAGCAACCGTCCACCCGGCTGCACGACCACGGTCGAGGTCGAGCATCTCGGTGAGGATGTCGAAGCGTCGTCGCACGATGCGTGGCGCCTCGGTGAGGGTGTCATCGGTGCTCCACCCGCTGTCCAGCGCAGGCCAAAGATCGAACCCAGGATCGCCAACGAGAGGCTCCGGATCGATCGCCAGCCATGGTTCGCGGTCGGCTGCGAGGACATTGCCATAGTGCAAATCCCAGTGCAGCAGGTGATGTCCGGGCTCGGCTTCAAGATCGGTGACTCTGCTCATCCATCGACGGAGCCGAGCCCGGTCGTCACGTTCAAGTGCTGTCATTGCTGCGGGCGCGTCGTCAAGCATCCCAGAGAGGATCGTCTGGAGTTGAGGAAGCCCGTCGGGCGCAGGCGCGCTATGCAAGCGCGCTAGAAGCGACCCGACCACACGAACAGCGTCGTCGTCATTCTCGACGACCTCGAGGGTGCGATCGGCATGGAGGCGCTCGAGGAGCATTGCGCCCCGGCCGCGGTCGCTGTCCAAGAGGCGAACTATCCCTCGGCCGTTCCATCGGACGAGACCGATGATCGCCGCCGTGGTCTCGGCCCGCGGTACCTGCAACTTCAACGCTGCCCGTGTCCCATCGGCGCGACGCACCGGCACGACAACCCCCGCTTCCCCCGATCGGACCGCACCTTCCGCTCGAAGCTCCCACTTTTGAAGGAGGTCGCCTGCGACCGACGACAACATACTCGCCCATTCGCGGGTCACGTCATTGCCTGTCACGAAAGCACTGAGAACGCTCGCCGGAACAACGAACTCTCGATCTCGGCCCATGCTCAACAGTTCACCACAGAGCGCCACGCCGCCGACCCCAACGGCCACCACGGCCCATAACTAAGCCAATTGTCAGACACGCCCTAGGCCTCGCGGAGTCGGACGACAAGATGCACGGCGAACGCGTTTCCCGGATCTTTCGCCGCCTCGACGAGTCCTACAGACTCGTGAGCCGCGACCGAGCGCGGGGTAGCGGTCGAGTCACCTCCCTCCGAGAAGACGGCAGCGGGGAGGCTTACACGGCCCCCGCCAGTAGATATTTCCGTCTGCCCTTCGCGTACTGGGAGGAGGAATGGCATCGGCGGCTGGAGATGCCCGGGAAAGCAGTGCTGCTGATCGCGCTCACCCTCGAGACGAACTTCGTCGTCCCGCCTACCCAGGTGAAGGCCTGGTATGGCATCAGCAACGACACGTGGGCGTCGGGCACGACAGAGCTCATGAAGGCCGGCCTGTTGAAGAGTCGGGTAGGCAAAGAGCGCAACTGGATGAAGGGTCTCGCCTACGACCACGACGTCGAGTACGCGCTCACTCCGCGGTTCGATACGCGAGCCATGCCGGGGTTCACGAGATGATCCTATACCACCAAAATAATAACCTGTCTACACCCGTGATAAAATCTATATGTAATTCCCAGAAAACGCGCTGGTGTTCGTCGGAAACGGCGAACGCCCGGTGTTCCAGCACCGAGCGTTCAAACCGATACGTCCCCTGAAGGAGGACTTCACATGAATGATACAACCGCTCCATCGGAGCCGAACCATCCCCACGGTGTCACCGTGCACGCACCCATCACTATCTACAACAACGCCCCGTCCGCGTCGCCTATGCCCGAGTCGGCACCCCTCCGGTGGAGTGCCCTCAAGGTGGTGGGCGCCGTAGCGCTCGGACTCGTCGTCGTCGGCGTCCTGCTGGGAACCGCAATGGCGGGCGGGTCTATCACCCTCAACCTGTGAGCGCCAGGAAGCGTTCGCTGAGCCGCCAGGACTGCTCGACGTTGGTCGCGCGACCCTGGCGGCTCAGCGGATGCCGAGGCGCGTAGGCCACTTCTCAGGGCGGTAGAACGCCCCGCCCGGGCGGGCGTGGTTGCCGCGAGGTGAGGGTGCGTATCCGGCACGCACTTCGCGCAGGCGTAGCAGCTCGCCGAGAAGATGTAAGGCCTGCAGCGGCAGCCAAATTGACAGGTCCGTGCGCGGCGAAAGGCGCATGAATTTGTGGCCTTCGGCGACCTCAAGGTGCTCACGCTGAAGAAGGCCTTGGAACGCCCACGGGCGCCCATGGGCGAAGCCGGAGGCTACCGACCACATGAAGTTCACGTCCATGTCGGTGAACTCTTCGGCTCCTTTGATCGGAGCGGTGATTTTGTAGCCCTTCGCGACCGTCATCGAGTCCAGCGTCAACTTGCTTGCTAGCTGAACGACTTGATCGATGTGGTCGTTTGGTGCGTTTCCAACAAGGTGACCGACGGTCTGGCGCTCGTCTTGGTAGTTGCGAACGTGCCATCGCAGGACTCGCTCCAAGCGAGTGCGCCGGTCCGTAGGCCCGAGGATCCATAGAGCCGTGGCCGTGTTCTCGATGGCCGCCCTAGCGAGCGTGAAGCCGACCGCAAGATGTTGCCGGTCGGCATCGACAAGAACCGTCTTGATCCCGTGCAGCTGGTCGACGGTGGCGTTGATGAGGTGGCGTACCGCTTGAGATAGATCGAATGGATGGCATCGGTCATCGTCGCCCGCGATCGAACTTCCGGCTAGGACGCCTAGATCTTCGGGATCCGCTACCCGCTCTGCTAGCCGTTCAACGGCCTCAGCGAACTCTTTCCACTTGGCCGCAATTGCCGCATCGTCATACTGAGGGCTCGACATCTCGCTCAACTGTCAGACGAGTCGGTTTCCTTCGCGTCGCGTTCCTCGAGGCGCTTCATGTGATCTCGGAGGATCTTGTCGATTTTCTTGTCGGAGAATCCAACAATTTCCTGCCCATCGAGGACCACTCGCTTGCCATCATTTCGATGCACGATCGCTTTGTAGAGCGACGACAGAAACACGCCCAGGCCAGCCGCGCCACTACCTGGACCGAGTGCCTTGATGGCCTCGACCAGAACACCTAATCCATCGGTGTGAGCCAAAACGGGCTCGTGGTCCAAGCCCGCCGCGTCGAGAAGAGATGACACCTCGCTCTCGTAATCCGACGGGTACCGCAACACCAGGGTGCCGTCGCCGAAGAACCCGAGCTCGATGGACAGATTCACTACTTCAGGGTCGCTCGTCATGCGGTTGAGTCTCCCACCGTTGTGACTCGCCAATGGCGATCGGAAAGGGATCGGCGTCTTCGACATGGGCCGCTAGACCCTACTTTTCGGTCGCTACCAAAATTTCCCGTGCGGCCGTTCATTTGTCGATCTAGAGTGTGTGTAGAAGCAGTGTCCCTCCAAGGTTGCGTAGCAGCGGAGGGTGTAACACCCCTGCTGCCTAGCAGTGGGGATACCTCGCTTAGCGGGGTTGCGATGAGATCCCCAGCCGGCGGGAACCGGCCTCCTGTCTCATCGGCGGGAAGACTCCAAGCCGGCGGGACCGGTGCCCTGTCTCCCCGCAGGTGGTCTGCGCTCGCGCCGTCATCTCCCGTCCACCCCGTGGGTCGGGGCAAGGTGTCCGCTTGAACGATCGCAGCTTGCGGATTAGTCCGCCCACCAGAAGCCCTATCTGACCTGTCTTTCCTGACCGGCGCAGGGCGACGGGGCGCCAGCGCCAGTTCGGAGACATGGTGCCCGACTACCTGTCGCAGCTCCTAGATGCCACCCCTCCCGCATCCGCTGTCGCCCTGTTCGTCCTCGGTGCCCACTTCGGCCTGAAAGTGTTCCTGGTGATGGTGACGATTTTCGGACGGGGCAAGCCCCGGAAGAACGCCGAGCGGGTGCTGAAACTCCTGGTGCGACCGAAGTGGCCCCGCGATTCGTAGCACCCTCATTCAGCTCGTCGGGACTCGCGGCCGCTGGTCACCTCCGCTTGCTGCTTCCAGTGACCGCAGCCCTGACGCAACGTGTCCGTTTGAGGATCGCTATCCGGTACATCGAGGGCCGTCGGCCCTCTGACTGTGGAGTTGATCGGTTGGTGGCGGTGTTTTGTGATTGTTTCGTGTCGCTAGGTGCCGATGACGAGGATGCTGGCGGCGGCTTCGATGACGTCGTCCGTGATGGTGTCGAGTTGGTTGATTTTGAGTACGCGGCTGATCTGGGGGAAGAGCCGTTCGAGGAGTCGGAAGTTGCCGCGGGTGATGCGTTCGATGGCGGCGATGGCTTGGGCGTCGGTGAAGTCGTCGGGGTCGAGTGTTTTGCCGAGTCGTTTCCAGTGGCGGTCGAGGACGAACAGGAGCTCGTCGCGGCCGAGGGTGCGGTAGTGGTGGGAGAAACCGAGGCGGCTGTAGAGCTGGGGGTAGTGGCGGAAGCGTTGGTCGATGCCGGGCATGCCGATCAGGATCATCGCGAGGTGGGTGCGGTCGTGGTGGTCGCGGAGGAGTTCGAGGGCGGTCGCGGTGAGGCGTTCCGCTTCGTCGACGATGAGCAGTTCGACGAGGTGGGTGACGTCGTTCCGTCGAGTCACGTCGGTGGTCGCGTCTGGGGTGAGGGAGCGGAGGTGTTCGTCGGCGCAGATGCCGACCTTGGCCTGCCAGTGCCGGATGTCGTGCATGAGGTCTTTGGGGCGGCAGAGTACTTCGGGTGTGTAGAAGACAGTGCGGGATCGGTTGGCGAGGGCGTAGTGCTTCGCGTCGTGGTCGCCTCTGGGCCCCCACTCGTTGATGTAGGGCTCGAGGGTGTCCCAGTTGGCGTAGCGGCGGGCGGAGTTCGTCTTCCCGACGCCTGCGTCGCCGTGGCAGATGCCGATGGTCTGTTCTTTCCGGACGGCGTTGGCGAATTCGGTGAAGCGTCGGTGTTCCTTTGTGACGATGAAGGCTTGGTTCATCAGTCGTCCTCTTCATAGGTGCGCAGCCGCGGCCGCCGGTTGGATGGTTCGGGGGCGCGGGGTTCTTCGCGGGCGGCGACGGTCGGGATGCGGTCGTTGATCGCCCGGCGGAGCTCCTTGCGGCGGGTGCGGCGGGCGGTTTCGATGTCGCGGAGGCTCAGGCGAAGGTTCGGGTGGGCTTCGTCGACCGCGGTGCAGATGAACGCGTCGCGGTCGTAGACGCGGACCTCGGAGACGTCGCGGGGGTCGTATCGGATCGTGACGGTGTGTCCGACGAACGAGGCGAGCGTTGGGGAGAGGTAACGCTGGCCCTGGAAGTGGATGCCGTCGCGTTGCACGACCCGGTTCTTCGGAACGGTCAGGAGCAGCCCGTCGAGTTCTTCGAGACTTTCCGGCATGCGAGGCAGCCAACCGTCGGCGACCCACGCGTTGCGCGGCGACATCCCCAACTCGCTGTGAAGCCGGGTGTTGTAGCCGCCGATGAAGTCGCGGACCGCGTGGTCAAGGCCGGGCAGATCCAGCACGGGCTCGGGTGAGCGGGCGCCGGGTCCGAGGTGTCCGGGGAGCGTGCTGAGGAGTTCGGTGTTGATGGTGCCGAAGAACCGTTCGATCTTTCCCCGTCCTTGGGGTCGGCCGACGGTCGAGTGAATGATCCGGATGTGCAGGGCGAGTGCTGTCCGTTCCAGGTGTTGGCTGGTGAAGTCGGAGCCGTGGTCGACGTGCAGGATGTCGGGGATCCCGCACATCGCCCACTCGGGGTCAGTCTTACGCCAGATGGCTTGTCGAAGGGCGAGTGCTGTGTTCATGGCGGACGGGGCGCCGGTGAAGACCATGTACCCGCAGATTGCACGGGAGCTGTCGTCCATCACGGTGGTCAGCCAGGGACGGTCGGGCTTTCCGCTGGCACCGACGATCAGGATGTCGAGTTCGGTGTGGTCCGACTGCCAGATCTGGTTGGGGCGTTCCGCCCGCCGGCGGAGGACCAGTTCGTGCTTGTCCCGGTACGACGCCGGCCCCTCCAGCGCCAACGTGACCAGGGCTGGGTCGAGGGCGTGGACGATCTGCCGCACGGTCGCGTAGCTCGGTACCGGGACGGCGCGGTGCTGCGCGTCGGCGGCCGCGTGGCGGTGCAGTGTTGCAACGCTCGGTCGCGGGCGGGTCAGCGCCAACCGCTCGATGAACGCCACCGTCTCGGCGTTTGTCCGGCGGACACCCTTGTCGGCGCGGGGACGAGGGTCAAGGGCTGCGCTGCCTCCGCTCCGGTACAGCTGGTTCCAGCGCTGCAGCGTCCGGATGGAGAGCCCAGTTTCCCGGGCGAGGACCGCGATCGGGATCTGGTCTTCGACATGCAGCCGAAGAACACGCCACCGGTCCGCCGCGTCCACACGTCACCTACACGCTGGTGCTCTGCCGGGCCGCGGCGGCCTGTTGATGCCGGTAAAAAGTGGCGCGGCTCCACCCGACAAGTTTCGCCGCGTCCTGCGCGGTGCGCCCCTTCGCCCTGGCCTCGGCGACGAGCTTGAGCTTGTCGGCAACGACGACTGGGTCCGATAGCGGTCGACCGAACCGGGTGCCGGTGTTCCGGGCGGCCGTGATCCCGGCGTTGACACGTTCGGTGATCAGCTCGCGTTCGTACTCGGCCAACGTGGCGAGCATGTTCAGCATCAGCCGCCCCGACGTAGTCGACGGGTCGATGCCGTCCGAGATGCTCTTGACCTGCACGTCCCGTTCCCGGAGCAGCTTCACCGTGTTGAGCACATCGATCAGGGAGCGCCCGAGCCGGTCGACTCGCCACACCACGACCGTGTCGCCGGGTTCTGCGTACTCGAGGAGCTTCTGCATCCCGGGACGCGAGATCGCGGTGCGACTGCCGGAGGTCACGTCGGCGAAAATGTCCCGCTTCTGCACGCCGGACTTCATCAACGCGTCGACTTGCAGCTTCGCGTCTTGCGTCCTGGTGCTGACCCGCGTGTACCCGAGATGCCTCACCACCCTATTCTGCCTCGGAAACCCCTCAACGCCGTGGAGCAGAGGCACATCATGGTGAGACATGTTTGCAAGACACGGAGCGCCGCAGAAGTACGCCACGAGGACACGCCGGTCCCGGGTGGCAGTAGGTGTCTCGAAAAGCTTTAGGTTTTCAAGGCACGCATTCGGGCGCTAGTTCCGAGGGGAACTGACCGCAAGGTACCCGTGAATTGCGTCCCGATCGTTGACATTGCCCTGTAGTGGAAGGTCGAGACTTCCCTTGCTGCTCGCCCCTTGTCGTTGCCAAGGAACCAGGCGTGCATCTCGACGGAAGGACGACCATGTCTCACGATCAAAAGCCCCCGAGCAACAAGACCGTGTGGGCGGCATTAGGGCTGCTCCTCATCCCGGTTCTGTGCTGTACGGCACCGGTGCTGGTGGGTGTGGGCGCGGTGGGGGTGCTGGGATTGGTCGGTGCGGCAGCGAATAACGTGTGGGTCAGCGTAGTCGCGGCCCTCATCGCCATCAGCGTGGTGGGGTGGTTGCTTCACCGTTGGTGGGTCCGGAAGGGCCTGTCCTCCGGGGTGGACGATTGCTGCGAACCGGGCGGGCCCGTGGTGCATGAAAAGCAGCTGGCCGAGGATCTCTCCCTCGAGGCTCACCGGGTCAATGACGGTGAGGGCCGACGATGATCCGGAGAGGACACGGCTCGGGTACTGGGAGGAAATCGCGTCGCTTCCGGGCTTTCACCGGAGTGGTGGCGGCGGTCGCGGTCAGTGTGGGGGTGGCTGGCTGTGCCGGTTCGGCCCTCGGGAGCGCGTCTGCCCAGGGATCACCCTCGGGGATCGCTACCCACAGCGACCCCACGGGAACGACCCGGTTCACGGCGACGACCGTGCAAGGTGGCACCGTTCGGATTCCGAGCGCCAAGCCGACAGTGCTTTTCTTCTTCTCGGTCGAATGCGGTTCCTGCGGTCCAGAGAGCGGTGTCCTCGCCCAGGCGCAGAAGGCGAACCCGAACGCCGCCAACTTCGTCGTCGTTGATGTCGCCCCCACCGAGAGCGCTGCCACGATCACGTCGTTCCTGACCCAGAATCACGCGGCCACGATGGCGTATGCCATCGACACGAACGCGCACCTAATCGCGGCATACCAGATTCAGGCTCTCAGCACGGCCGTGGTCCTGAACCCGGCGGGGAAGGTTGTCTACACCGGGGTCGACCCCAGTGCCGCCGTGATCCGGGCGGTCCTGAAAAAGGCGGGCGCTGCGTGAACGGGCTGTTTGTGCTGGCGTTCGGGGCGGGTCTTCTCGCTCCGGTGAACCCGTGCGGTTTCGCCGTCCTGCCCGCCGTCCTGGCTTACGGCAGTGGCGCCGGTTCGGGAGGGCGGGAAGGAACATGGGCGCGGCTAGTGGGCGGCGTCCGATCCGGGGTGGCACTCTCGGTGGGGTTCACCGGCACGTTCACCGTGGTCGGGTTACTCATCGCGGCCGGTTTGCGTCCCCTGATCGGCGCGATTCCGTGGTTGGCCGCCGTTCTCGGCGCGGTTTTGGTGCTGTTGGGTCTCGTGTTGGTTGCCGGGGTAAGGGTCCCGCTTGGGGTGTCCCGTTTGGCTGCGGTCGGCAAGGACCGCAAACGGGGAGGGATGATCGCGTTCGGTGCCGGGTATGCGTTGGCGTCTGCCTCGTGCAGTCTCGCTCTGCTGCTCGCCGTCATCACGCAGGCCCTGTCCGGATCGGGGTGGGCAAGCGTACTGCTGGTCTTCGCCGGGTACGCCGCCGGGTCAAGTGTTCTGCTGGTTGCGGTAGCGGTGACCGGCGCGTTCGCCGGCACGATCATCACCGGACGCATCCGCCGGCTACTGCCCCACATGTCCCGGATCACCGGGATGGTCCTCGCCCTCTCCGGCGGGTACCTCCTGCTCTACTGGCTCCCCCAACTGGCCGGCGGCGCCCCTGGCACGACCGCCCTCTCCGCCGTGGCAGGCCCTCTCTCGGGATGGATCAGCAGCCACGAACTGATCGTGGTCGCCGCCGTGGCCCTCATCGTCGTCAGTGTCCTCGTCGGAGGTGCCCTCAGACGAACGGCCGTCCACCGGCGGAACGCGAAAGACTGCTGCGACACAGAGACCACCGACCCGTCGACGTCCCAAACACCGCTGTCCGACACACCGCGGTCGGGGGTGGCCGGGACGCGCCCTGGCCGGGGATCGAATGCGGGTCAGAGGTAGCTGCAGATCTGGTCCGGATCACACCCTGCCGGGTCCGCTGACGCAACCGCGTCCCGATATCCCGCGACGGTTGCCCGCAACGCTTGAAGCTCCAGGATTTTCTGGTCGAGGTCGTGGAGCTGATTCTGCAACGCGTCATTGACGTGCGCGCACGGCGCCGAGCCGGCATCCCGGACCCGAAGAATGTCCCCGATCTGGGCCAGCGTCAACCCCGACAGCCGGCTGCGACGGATGAAGTTCAGTCGGATGAGGGTGTTCTTCCCGTATTCGCGGTAGCCGTTCGACGCCCGCCCAGCTGTGGGCAGAAGGCCCCGCTCTTCGTAAAACCGCACCGTCTTCGTCGTGGTCCCCGTCGCCGCCGCCACTTCACCGATCCGCATCGCCAGCACCTTCTCCGCTCGGAACCCGTGCACCCCTTGACCTTCCCCCACAGGGGAAGGTGCAGAGTGGGTGCCACGCTACACACCCCGGAGGAACCATGCCTGAGTTGCCCATTTTTGACTACGACCTCGCCATCATCGGCTCCGGTGGGGGCGCCTTCTCCGCGGCGATCAAAGCAACCACGGCCGGCAAACGGGTGGTCATGATCGAGCGCGGGACCGTCGGTGGGACCTGCGTGAACACAGGTTGCGTTCCCTCCAAAGCATTGCTGGCCGCCGCCGAAGCACGCCATGTGGCCCTCGATTCCGGACGGTTCCCCGGCATCACCGCTCACGCCGACCCCGTGGATATGACCGCGCTGATCGGCGGGAAGAGGGCACTCGTTGAGACGATGCGGGCCGAGAAATACGTCGACCTGATCGGTGAATACGGGTGGGAGCTGCGCCAAGGAACCGCGTCGTTTACCGGCACCGCCGACGCGCCCGTTCTTGAGGTCACCGGGTTCGATGGCACGAGCAGTGCCGTCACTGCCGCCCACTACCTGATCGCGACCGGTTCCGCCCCGGTGGTGCCCGCGATCGACGGATTGGACGAGGTGGGTTATTTGACGTCGACGACGGCAATGGAGCTGGACGAGGTGCCCGAGTCTTTGCTGATCGTCGGTGGCGGTTACGTGGCCGTGGAGCAGGCGCAACTGTTCGCCCGACTCGGCTCGAACGTGACGATGATGGTCCGGTCCCGGTTGCTGTCCTCCGAAGAACCGGAAGCTGCCCGCACCCTGATGAGCGTGTTCGCTGACGAAGGCATCCGTGTCCTCCGCCACGCCAACATCGCCTCCGTCCGCACCGACCCCGCCACAGGGGAGATCATCGCCATCGCCACGACCTCGGGCGGCCGGGACGAATTCCGGGCCAGCAAAATCCTTCTCGCCACCGGCCGCCGCCCGGTCACCGACGGGTTGAACCTGGCCGCGGTCGGCGTGAACACCGGCAGCAACGGGGCTGTGGCCGTCGACAACGAGCTCGCGACCGCGAATCCGCGGATTTGGGCCGCCGGGGACGTCACCGGGCACCCGCAATTCGTGTACGTCGCCGCGGCCCACGGGTCATTGGTTGTGGACAACGCTTTCAACGGCGCCCACAGGGAGGTCGATTACCGGAGCCTCCCCCGCGTCGTGTTCACCAGCCCCGCTGTGGCCGCCGTGGGAATGACCGACAAAGAAGCGAACCAGGCGGGAATCCGGTGCGAATGCCGGGTGCTGCCCTTGGACTACGTGCCCCGAGCGTTGGTGAACCGGGACACCCGCGGGTTCATCAAAATCGTCGCCGATGCGAGCACCGGAAAAATTGTGGGCATCACCGCCGTCGCCAAAGAAGCCGGTGACCTCGCCGCCGCGGGCGTCTACATCCTCGAAGCCGGCATGACAGTCGCCCAGGTCGCCTCCATGTGGTCCCCCTACTTGACGATGGCCGAAGGGCTCAAAATCGCCGCCCAGTCCTACACCACGGACATTTCCAAACTCTCCTGCTGCGCCGCCTAACACCACCCAAGCCGCCCCCGACCTACACGAAAGGAATCCCATGACCACCCCAACCACCACCGAAGTGACGGAACGGCTCACCTCCGGTGACACCGGCCTCGCCGGCTGGCTGTGGCTGCCGCTGATCCGACGCCTGGCAGACGGTGACCCCGTCGACATCAGCGACCTCACCACCGATACCGGCCGAAGCGCCGACGACATCCGCGCCGCTCTGGCAGCAGTCCCCGACACCGAATACGACGGCTCCGGCCGGATCATCGGGCAAGGCCTGACCCTGCGAGCCACCCCACACCGCTTCGAGGTCGACGGGGAACAGCTCTACACCTGGTGTGCACTGGACACCCTCATTTTCCCAAGCCTGTTAGGACGTGCCGCGCGGATTCAGTCTGCCTACCAGACGATCGGCACACCGGTGAAAATCAGTGTCAACCCGACCGGTGTCACCAGCGTGGAACCTTCCACCGCCGTGGTGTCCCTGGTGAACCCCGAGGACATGAGCGCTGTGCGGTCCTCTTTCTGCAACCAGGTGCACTTCTTCGCCTCCCCGGAAGAAGCAACACCGTGGCTGGAAGCCCACCCCGGGGGAAGTGTCATCCCTGTGGACGAGGCCTACCGCCTCGGCACCCAGATCGCACAGAACATGCTCACCGAAGCCGCTACAGGTGGCACTCCCTCGGCAGCGGGACCCTCCTGCTGCTGACATTGCTCCACAAGGATTGAGGAGAAGTTCATGACCGAACATGTTGACGTCGCGGTCATCGGGATGGGTCCTGGCGGCGAAGTCGCTGCCAGCCGGCTGATCAAAGCTGGCAAGAAGGTCGCCACCATCGAACAGGAACTTATCGGAGGAGAATGCGCCTACTGGGCATGCATCCCCTCAAAGACGCTCCTGCGACCCCCGGAAGCCCAGACGGAAACCGACCGCGCCGCCGGGATCTCCGGAGCCACCCTCAACTGGGCTGAAACCAGCGATTACCGGGACTACATGATCCGGAACCTCAACGACGAAGGCCAGGTCGACGGCTATACCAAACAGGGCGCCCTAGTCCTGAAAGCCCCCGCCCGCATCACCGGGCCCGGGCGCCTCCAGGTCGGAACCCGCGAGGTGACGGCGGAGCACATCATCATCGCCACAGGCACCGACCCCTCCCTCCCCAAGCTCGACGGGATCGAGAACATCACCGCGTGGACGAACCGGGACACCTACACCGCGACCACCCTCCCCACCAGTGCCGCGATCATCGGTGGGAGCGCCGTGGGGGTGGAAACGGCCACCTTCTTGACCCGCTTCGGCGTCCACGTCACCCTTCTGCACCGAGGAAGCCGGCTGCTTGAACGGGAAGAACCCCGCGCCAGCGCCCTCGCTGCGACCGCCCTGGAAGAAGCCGGCGTCAAGATCCGACTGAACGTCACGGCACAACACGGCCACCGCAACGGCGACCAAAGCGTCCTGACCCTGAACGACGGCACCGAGATCAGTGCCGACGTCATCATTTTCGCGACCGGCCGCACCCCCCGCACAGCCAACCTCGGGACAGAAACAGTCGGAGTGACCCTGGACAACCGCGGACATGTTCACGTCGACGAACACTGCCGGGCCGCAGAAAACGTATGGGCCATCGGCGACGTCACCGGCATCATGCCCTTCACCCACGTCGCGAAATACCAAGGACGCATCGCCGCAGACAGCATCCTCGGAAACCCCCGCCCCGCCACCTACGACGGGATCCCTCGCGTGGTGTTCGGCGACCCCGAAATTGCCGCTGCCGGCCTGACACAAGCCCAAGCCGACAAACAAGGGATCCCCACCACCAGCACGGAACTAAACCTCGCAAACGCGATCGCCCGGCCTTGGACCTACGAAAGAGACCCCCGCGGACACCTCGGGCTCCTTGCCGACACCGACAAGAAGACCCTCATCGGCGCCTGGGCAGTAGGCCCCCTCGCCGCCGAGTGGATCCACCACGCCGCCCTCGCGATCCGAACCGAACTCTCCCTCGATGTCCTCCGCGATCAGGTTGCTCAATTCCCTACCTACACCGAGGCCTACCAAGCAGCCCTCGAGCACCTCGCCGTGTAAGCCCCTGCGACATTTAACGCTGCAAAAACCCCGCCACGAAGCGATCAACTTCACA
>NZ_LDRT01000073.1 GCF_001476655.1 Microbacterium testaceum
GCACCGCGGCTCCGGAGCCGTCACAGGCCTCCTCATCGCCGTCGCCTCGGCGCTGGCGTTCTCGTCCAGCGGCCCGTTCGTCAAACCCCTCCTCGACGGAGGGTGGTCGCTCGGGGCCGTGCTGCTCGTGCGCATGGGCGTCGCGGCACTCCTGCTCTCGCCGGCGCTGATCGCGGCGATCCGGCGTCAGCGCGGATTCCTCCGGCGCCACGGCCTGCTCATCGTGTCGTTCGGCCTGACCGCTGTCGCCGGCTGCCAGCTGTTCTACTTCGCCGCGATGCAACGGATGCCGGTGGCCGTGGCGCTGCTGATCCAATACATCGCCCCGGTGCTCATCGTGCTCGCCGTCTGGGTGCGCACGCGCCGAGCGCCCTCGAAGGCCGTTCTCCTCGGCTCGGTCGTCGCGATGACCGGACTGGTGCTCGTCGTCGACATCAGCGGAGCCCGCTTCGATCTTCTCGGGACGCTCTTCGCCCTATGCGCCGCCGTGTGCGCCGCGGCCTACTTCGTGATCGCCGGTCGCGCGGGCGACGACCTCCCGCCCCTCGCACTCGCCGCCGGCGGTCTGCTCACCGGCACCCTGCTCATGGGCATCCTCGTGGGAGTGGGCGTGCTGCCCTTCGCGGCCCCCTCGATCACGGTGTCGCTCGCGGGACTCCAGGTTCCCGGCATCCTGCCCCTGCTGTGGGTGGGCGCGGTCGCGACCACCGTCGGCTACGCGCTCGGGGTGATCGCGGTGCCGCTCATCGGCTCGCGCCTGGCGTCGTTCGTCGGTCTCAGCGAGGTGCTCTTCGCGCTCGGCTTCGCGTGGCTGCTGCTGGGGGAGACCCCGGCGCCGGTCCAGTTCGTGGGGGGCGCGCTGATCCTTGTCGGGGTCGTGCTCGTGCGACTGGATGCCGGGAGCCCGGCCGAACCGAAGACCGAGACCACGAGTATCCCGGTGGTCCCGGCGCCGTAGGGGGACCTCCGCGCGGCTGGATCTCCGTCCGCGCCAGGTCCATCGGCGAGCCCACCCGGTAGCTGAGGGCCGAGACGGCGAGTATCCCGGTGGTCCCGGCGCCGTAGGGGGTCCTCCGCGCGGCTGGATCTCCGTCCGCGCCAGGTCCATCAGCGGGCCCACCCGGTAGCTGAGGGCCGAGACGGCGAGTATCCCGGTGGTGCCGGCGCCGTAGAGGTGCCTTCGCGCGGCTAGATCTCCGTCCGCGCCAGGTCCATCAGCGGGCCCACCCGGTAACCGATGACCTCGCCCATGACCAGCGACGTCTCCGTGCGCTCGACGCCCTCGATCGCGAGGATGCGGGCGTCGGTGTCGAACAGGTGCTGCGTGTCGCGGCAGGCCACCCGCACGAGCAGGTCGACCTGCCCGCTGAGCCCGTGCGCCTGCAGCACCTCGGGGACCTTCGCCAGCTCCTCGCGGATCGCGGGGAGCTCGGCCTGACGCACCGTCACCTGCAGGAACGCCTCGATGGGAAATCCGAGCGCCTCGGCCGACAGCGTGCGCTCGTACGACAGGAAGACGCCCCCGCGTTCGAGACGGCTCATGCGGGCCTGCACGGTGTTCCGCGAGAGGCCGAGCTTCTCGGCGAGTGCGACCACGGTGGCGCGCGGGTCGGCGGAAAGAGCGCGGAGGAGGTCGAGGTCGACGGCGTCGAGCTTGCTCATGCTGCGAAACATTAGCAGGGTGCCCGACCCCCACGGTGCGCACAATGCTGAGTTGTCTACCGAGGTCTTGAGCGCCCTGCCTTCCACGCGTACGGTCGGCCGTGTCGGCGACGCTGCCGGCACCCGCACCGCCCCGGCCTCCACGAGAAGCCCGGGCCGCAGCTGGAGGGATGACGATGACGTACACCCAGACCCAGGACTCGGTCACCGCAGGAGTCCCCGACGAGGGGGACACGCGGCGCGTGCTCGAGCCGGACGGCTCCCGCGTGCCGGACGCCGAACTCGATCCGTGGATCGCCGACCTCTCCCCGCACGAGCTGCGGGCCCTGCACCGCGACATGGTCCTCACCCGCCGGCTCGACGCGGAGGGGGTCGCGCTTCAGCGTCAGGGCCAGCTCGCCCTCTGGGCGCCGTGCCGCGGTCAGGAGGCCGTGCAGGTGGGCACCGCGCACGCTCTCGCGGTCGGAGACTTCGTCTTCCCCAGCTACCGCGAGCACGGGGTCCTCCTCGGGCGCGGAGCCCAGCCCGCCGACTACGTCCTCGCGTGGCGCGGCGAGGAGCACTCCGCGTACGACCACCGCACGATCAACGTCGCCCCTCCTCAGATCATCATCGGCGCTCAATCGCTGCACGCCACCGGGTGGGCGATGGGTGCGCAGCGCGACGGCTCCACCGACGTCGCGGTGGCGTACTACGGAGACGGCGCCACCAGTCAGGGCGACGTGAACGAGGCGATGGTGTTCGCCTCGTCGTTCCGCGCCCCGGTCGTCTTCGTCTGCTCGAACAACCACTGGGCGATCTCGGAGCCCGTCACCGTGCAGGCGAAGTACCCCATCGCGGGCCGCGCGCCGGGGTTCGGCATCCCGAGTCTCCGAATCGACGGCAACGACGCCCTGGCGTGCGTCGCCGCGATGCGATGGGCACTCGACCGCGCCCGCCGGGGGGAAGGTCCCTCGTTCCTCGAGGCCGTGACGTACCGCATGGGCCCGCACACCACGAGCGACGACCCCACTCGCTACCGAGACGCCGCCGAGGTCGAGGCCTGGGCGCAGCGCGACCCGATCGCGCGCCTGGAGGCCTACCTTCGCGCCGAGGGCATGCTCGACGACTCCGGCATGGCGGAGGTCGCCCGCGCGGCCGATGCCCTCGCCGCCGAGGTGCGCGCGGCGTGCATCGGTGCGACCACTCGCGCCCCCGAGACGATGTTCGACCACGTGTACGCGGAACCCCACGGGGGCGTGGAACGACAGAAGGCGGAGTACACGGCGTACCTGGCCGGTTTCGAGGGCGAGGCCGCGCGATGAAGGTGTCTCCCGCAGTCCGCACGTCGGTAACGTCTCCGGAGGTGTCGCGATGACTTCCCTCACCCTCGGATCCGCGATCAACGCGGGCCTGTCGAAAGCCCTCGAGGCCGACGAGAAGGTCCTCCTCATGGGCGAGGACATCGGCACGCTCGGCGGCGTCTTCCGCGTGACCGACGGCCTGCAGCAGCGTTTCGGCGCGCAGCGGGTCATCGACACCCCGCTCGCCGAGGCCGGCATCGTCGGCACGGCGGTGGGTCTCGCCCTGCGCGGTTACCGGCCCGTCGTCGAGATCCAGTTCGACGGGTTCGTCTACCCCGCGTTCGATCAGATCGTCTGCCAGGTCGCCAAGCTGCACTACCGCAGCAACGGACGCATCCGGATGCCGCTGGTCATCCGCATCCCGTGGGCCGGGGGAGTGGGTGCCGCCGAGCACCACTCCGAGTCGCCCGAGGCGTACTTCGTGCACACCGCGGGGCTCCGCGTCGTGGCCGCCTCGAACCCGCAGGACGCTTATGTGATGCTGCGGCAGGCCGTGGCATCCGATGACCCCGTCATCTTCTTCGAACCCAAGCGGCTGTACCACTCGAAGGGCGAGGTGGATCTGGATGCCGACCTCGCCGACGCCCCGCCGATGCACCTCGCCCGCGTCGCCCGCGAGGGCACGGACGCGACGATCGTGACCTACGGCGCGCAGGTGCGCACGGCCCTGGATGCCGCGCTCGCCGCGGAGGACGAGGGGATCTCGCTCGAGGTCATCGACCTGCGCTCGCTGTCGCCGATCGACATGAACACCGTCGCGGCATCGGTCCGAAAGACAGGGCGCGCCGTGGTGACGCACGAGGCCGCGCGGCAAGCGGGGGTCGGAGCCGAACTCGTCGCGAGCATCACCGAGCAGTGCTTCGAGTACCTCGAGGCGCCGCCGCAGCGCGTGACGGGCCACGACATCCCCTATCCGCCGTCGAAGCTCGAGAAGCACCACGTGCCGGACCTGGATCGGATCCTGTTCGCGGTCGATCGGGTGCGGGAGCGCGGGGAAGGGGTGCGGCGATGATCCGGGAGTTCTGCGCTGACCGGTCGGGTGTTCTCGAGACGAAAGGGGTGGGGCGATGATCCGGGAGTTCTGCGCTGACCGGTCGGGTGTTCTCGAGACGAAAGGGGTGCGGCGATGATCCAGGAGTTTCTCCTTCCCGACCTCGGTGAGGGGCTTCCCGAGGCCGAGATCGTGCAGTGGC
>NZ_LDRT01000074.1 GCF_001476655.1 Microbacterium testaceum
TCAGCGCCGCGCCGACGACGGCGCCCGGCCCCTGACCCTGCGTGACGTTGTTGAGGAACGCCTCGCGGATGTCGACGGCCGCCGAGTAGTTCGGGTTCCACTCGTCTCCCTCGAGCCGCTTCGCCACCGAGGCGCGAGAGGCGTCGGGGAGGGCGAGGTCGGGATCGTCGGGGTCGATCCCCACCGAGACCATGACGTCGGCACCGCGGGGGAGTTCGCCGTTCTCGTACTCGTCCCAGGTGAGGTCGCGCTCGACGACCAGTACGGTGAACGGCTCGTAGCTCAGGGCGCGGTCCCGGGCTGCGGCATCCACGGTCTCCTGGGTGATGCCGTGCGGAAGATCGCCGTCGACGATGAACGTGATCGGCTGGTCGGGCTGGGCGAGGATGTGCGCTTGCGCGACCTGGGCCAGCCCGGCGGAGAGCGCCGCGAGGGCGATCGCGATGACGGGCACCAGCCATTTCGAGCGGTACGCAAGGGTGCGTCGTCGACCTTTGTCCCCCATATGTCGATGCTATGCGGCGCTCTCGCGGTCGAGTGCCGCGTGGCGGGATGGGGTTGCGCGGTCTTCCTAGTATCGTGAGGTCGCCCCACCGGAAGGACTCCCGTGACCCGCACCCCGACCGGATCCCTCGCGCGGCGGGTGCTGTGGCATCCGTTCCCGTGGGCGGTCGTCTGCTTCGCGGGAGCGGTGGTGCTGTTCGGCCTCGGCCAGGAGTTCGGGGGCTTCCTGCTCTCGCTCGTCTCGGGATGGGCGCTGGCGCAGACACTTCTGTACGCTCTCGCGTTCGTGCGCACGCGCGCGGTGTCGGTGGCGGTGCACCTCGCGCTGGGGGTCGTCGCCGGGTTCGCGGTCTTCCTGGTCGTGCAGTCGGGGGACTGGCCCGTGGCGGTACCGCCGACCATACGCTCGACTCTCTCGTTCGCGATGTCGCCCTTCGCAGGCTGGATCTGGCTCTCGTTGGTCGCGCGAGTGACCGCGGCGGTCCAGGCGACCTCGGAAAAGCGGGCCGCGCAGCTCGTCGAACCCGCGTGGGAGCGCTCCGGCAGCGAGTGGACGCTCCGGCTCCCCGTGGTACCGCTCCGACGCTCCTCGTATCTCGCGGCCGGCGCGGTGCTCGGCGTGCTGGCCGCCGGCGCGATGGCGACGTTCGTGCTCGTGTTCGCCGACCTCGCCCAGAGGATGGGCCCGATGGCCATCCTCCTGGTGCTTGGGTGGACGGTCGGCTTTCCGGTGTACCTCGTCGTCCGCGCTCTCGCGCGGGGGCGCACGGTCGCGGGCGAGATCACTCTCGGCGCGGAGCGCGTGCGGATGCGGACCATCGACGGCGTCACGTGGATGGATGCCGAGACCGACGGCATCCGAAGCCTGACCGTGTCGTCGCGCAACCCGCCGACGCGGATCGTCGTGCGTCCGGTCCAGGGGCCGGGCCTCGTGCTGCTGGTGGGGATGGCGCGTCGGCCGAAGGGAGCCGCGGCGACGGTCCCCGAACTCCCGCGACGGCTGCGCCAGGCGCTCGAGGGGGCGGGGCTGACGGTGGTCGAGGGCACGCGCGCCCGGGCGGGCGAGGCGACACTCGAGCGCTCACCCGCATAATGGCGGGATGACCACGGCCCGGATCGTCATCCTCTTCGCCGTCGCCGCCCTGGCCGAGATCGGCGGGGCGTGGCTCATCTGGCAGGCCGTGCGCGAGAACCGCGGGTGGTGGTTCGCGCTGCTGGGCATCGTCGCGCTCGGCGCGTACGGATTCTTCGCGGCCCTGCAACCGGAGGCGAACTTCGGCCGCGTGCTCGCCGCGTACGGGGGAGTGTTCATCGCGGGGTCCCTCGCCTGGGGGATCGTCGTCGACGGGTTCCGGCCCACGACCTGGGATTATGTCGGCTCGGCGATCGCGCTCGTCGGTGCGGCGATCATCATGTTCGCGCCCGGACACGCGACGGCCGGCGAGATCTCGTGACGTGACCGGCGGGCGACGGACCCGGAGGTCCGCCGCCCCGCCCCGCCGTCACTCGTAGCGCAGCGACTCCACCGGGTCGGCGCGCGCGGCCCGCGCCGCCGGAAGCGTCCCCGCGAGGAACGCGATCCCCGTCACCGCAAGGGTCGTCCCGAGGATCGACACCGGATCGAAGGCGATCAGCTGCAGCCCGGGCAAGTCGCTGAACAGGCTCGCCGCCAACTGGGCGCTCACCGCGGTGCCGACGCCGATCGCGATGACCGCGCCGAGGGCGCTGCCGAGGAATCCGATGAAGATCGCCTCGAGGCTGAACAGCGAGAAGACCCGCCCGCTGCCCATACCCATCGCCTTCATCAGGCGGAGACCCGGGTGCTGATCCTCACGACCTTCGAGGAGGACGACTACGTCGTCGCCGCCCTCCCCGCCGGTGCGAGCGGCTTCATCGGCAAGGGCGCCGAACCCGACGACATCGTGCGGGCCGTGCTGTCGGTGCACGAGGGTGGGGCGCTGCTCTCACCCGTCGCGACCCGCGCGCTCATCGAGAAGTACGTCCGGACCACGGGCGCGGCGGACGTGCGCGGCCCCGTGTCGCTGGACGCTCTCACCGAGCGTGAGCGCGAGGTGCTCCTGCATGTCGCCCGCGGACGCTCGAACGACGAGATCGCCGCGCAGCTCTACATCTCCCCGCACACCGCGAAGACCCACGTGAAGAACACGATGCTCAAGCTCGGCGCGCACGACCGCGCGCAGCTCGTGATCGCGGCCTATGAGAGCGGGTTGCTCGCGCCGGGGCGCTGACGGGTGCGCGCCGGTGCGTCTCGCCCGGTTCTGCCAGAATGTCGCGGTCGACACCTTTCCCCCCCGAATGGAGATCGCCCCCATGAACCGCCGACGCCCAGCTGCCCTGATCGTTCTGTCCCTCGCCGTGACCGCCCTGGCGGGCTGCACCGGGGTCGCCCCGAGCGCGGATGCGCCCGACGAGCCGGCCCCTCAGGTGATCGACAGCGGCGCCGAGACCGAGGCGCCCGACGGGACGGATGCCACGCCCGTCCCGTCATCCGGAAGGTACCCCACCTGCGACGAGGTGAAGGCCGCACTGGGGCCGGAGGTGGCCGAGCTCGTCGTGCTTCCCGACTCCGAGAACGGGGAGAAGGACGGCTCCAGCGGGCACGAACTGAGCTGCACGTGGGCCACGCCGCAGACGGCCCAGCAGTCGCTCGACCTGAAGAACTACGGCGGGATCAGCCTCGGCATCATGCGCGACCCGAAATACGTCGAGAAGGACTACGACGACCTCGGCTGGACGATCGACGACCCGCGGCTCGCGGCCGACGACGCCTGGGCGCTCACCGCGGGCGGGCAGTACGATCCGGCCGCGCAGGTGAACCTCACCAGCGTGCAGGTCGTCCGTGACGGCACCGTCGTGGTGATCACGGGCGGGGGAGCCATGCTGCAGGAGGTGCCCGAGCTCGCCGCCCTGACGGAGGGATGGGCGGTCGGCGCCGGTCTGTCGGTGCTGGATCTCATGCGCTGACGCCCGGGTCGGTGCGGGACGCGGCGACGGTCCGCATCCGCTACGACGCCCCGCTGCACCGCCTGCTGCACCGCCCGCCGCGCCCGCCGAGCGTCAGTCGACCAGCGCCCCGCCCTCGCGCCAGTACCCGAGGAACGCGACGCGCTCGCGGGGCACCCCGATCTCGCGGACGAGCACGCGTCGCGAGGCCGTGACGACACCCGATTCCCCGGCGAGCCAGGCGACGTCGACGTCGGGCGAGGCCCAGGCGCGCACGGCGTCCTCGGTCTCGCCGCGGCCGACGACTCGCACGTCGACCTGCGGGCTCAGGCCCGCGACGGTGACGTCATCGGCGTGGTCGCCGATCTCGACGATCGCGATCCCGCGCGCGGTGGGCGGCAGCGACCGGGCGATGCCCCGCACCGCGGGGATCGCCGTTTCATCCGCAACGAGGAGGAACGATGAGTACTCCTCGGGCGGTTGCCAATGGATGCCGTAGCCCGTCCATCCGTTTCGGACGTCGGGGCCCGTGATCACGAGCGTGTCGCCCACGCGCGCGGCGCGCGCCCAACGCGAGGCCGGACCGTCGGGGGAGTGGAGGTAGAGGTCGACGTCGATCTCACCGGGCTCGGGTCGGATCGCCGCCGGCGTGTAGGTGCGGAGCACGTTGCGTTCGTCCGACGGCAGCGTCTTCCACCGGGTGTACCAGTCGGAGGGGTGCGGGGTGGGGTCGGCGAGGAGGCCGAAATCGGCGAGCCCGCCGCCCGGGAGCGGCAGCACGAGCTTGATGCGCTGGTCGACGCCCCAGGGGGCGAAGTGCCGCAGCGCCTCGCCCGAGAACGTGAGGCGGAGGAAGTTCGGCGAGATCGTCTCGCGGTGGGCCACGGTGACCTCGAAGGCGCTGTACTCCCACGGACGGGTCGCGTTCGGCGGTGTCTCGGTCCCGCTCGCCGACGGTCCCTCGGGTCCCGCCGCAGCCCCGGTTGCGGGCCTCCCGTCCCCGTTCACGCGTCGAGCTCCGCCGCGGCCCCGGCAGCCCGCGCGGCGAACGCGCCACCCCGCAGCGGCACCACCAGCGGCCCGCCCGTGACCGGGTCGTCGATCACGACGTTCGGCAGGCCGTAGACCTCTTCGACGCGCTCGCTCGTGATGACCTCGCGTGGGGCGCCCTCGGCGACGATGCGGCCGCCCCGCATCGCGATGATATGACTCGCGTACCGGGCGGCGTGGTTGAGGTCGTGCAGCACCGCGACGACCGTGCGCCCGCGCGCGTTGAGCTCGGCGAACAGCTCCATCAGCTCGACCTGGTGCGCGACGTCCAGGTAGGTCGTCGGTTCGTCGAGCAGCAGCAGGTCGGTCTGCTGCGCGAGCACCATCGCGACCCACACGCGCTGGCGCTGCCCGCCCGACAGCGCGTCGACCGGGCGGCTGGAGAGGTCGGCGGTGCCCGTGGCATCCAGGGCCTCCTTCACCGCGCTCTCGTCGGCGCTCGACCATTGCCGCAGGAGCGAGGTGTGCGGGTAACGGCCTCGGCCGACGAGGTCGGCGACGGTGATGCCGTCGGGGGCGAGAGCGGATTGCGGGAGGAGCCCGAGGCGGCGCGCGACCTCTTTCGCGGGGTAGCTCGAGATGTCGCGACCGTCGAGCACGACGCTGCCCGCGGTGGGGGCGAGCAGGCGTGAGAGACCGCGCAACAGCGTCGACTTCCCGCACGCGTTGGGCCCGATGATGACCGTGAACGACCCGGGCGGGACGGCGACGCTCAGCTCGGGCACGATCGTGGCACCGTCGTACGCGAGCGAGACGGAACGGGCTTCGAGGCGGGACTCAGACACGGCGGCGGATCTCCGTAACGATCATGACGATGAGGTAGGCGCCGCCGACCGAGACGGTGACGACCCCGGTGGGAAGGGACACGGGCAGCACGTGCTGCGCGAGGGCGTCCGAGCCCAGCAGCAGCAGGGCGCCGACGAGCGCCGACAGGGTGAGCGAGAGCGACGGCGTGCGGGCGAGCCGCCGCGCGATCTGCGGGGCCGCGAGGGCGACGAAGGCGATCGGACCGGCGACCGCGGTCGCCGCGGCCACCAGCACGACACCGGCGGCGAGCGCGAGGGTGCGCACGAGGTGCGGGCGTACGCCCGAGGCGGCGGCCATGTCGTCACCGAGCTCGAGCTGGCGCAGCGTCGGCACCAGCGCGAACGCGGCGAGGGCGACGGGGGCCGCACCCAGGAGCACTCCGCCGAGAGCGTCGCCGGTCACGCCGTTGAGCGTTCCGTGGCCCCAGGCGGAGGCGAACATCGCCGTCTCGAGCTCGATCTGCAGGAGCATCCATGTGTTGAGGGAGGCGAGCACCGCCGAGACCCCGATGCCGACGACGATGAGCCGGAACCCCTGAACGCCGCCGCGAGACGACAGCAACCAGATGACGGCGGATGCCACGAGGCATCCGATCAGCGCCCCCACCGCCCGGGCCGGCCACGATGTCGAGACGAGCACGAGCGTCAGCAGCATGCCGGTGAACGCACCGTGGGAGAGTCCCAGGATGTCGGGGCTCGCGAGCGGGTTGCGCGTGACCGTCTGGAACAGGGCGCCGGCGATCGCCAGGAGCGCGCCCAGGGTGACCGCGGCGAGGACGCGGGGGAGGCGCCAGCCGACGACCACGGTGGTGTCGAGAGCGTCGCCCGCCCCGAGGAGCGCGCGGATCACGGCGTCCGGAGCCACGGGATACGTGCCCCAGCCGAGCGAGAGGATCGCGAGCACGACGACGGCCGCGAGCACCGCCGCGCCCACGGCGACGCTCCGGGCACGGACGGGGAGGGCGCCGAGCAGCACGCGGCGATACCCCATGTCGACGGCCGTCACAGCGCGCTCGCTCGGCGTCGGCGCGCGAGCGCGATGAGCACGGGAGCGCCGACGAACGCCGTGACGATCCCCGCGGGGACCTCGGCCGGGGCGATGAGCACCCGCCCGAGCACGTCGGCGAGGAGCACGACGATCGGGGCGGCGAGGGCGCTGAGCGGGAGGATGCGGCGCTGATCGGGTCCGACGATCCACCGCACGACGTGCGGCACCATGAGCCCGACGAACGACAGGGGGCCGACCAGGGCGGTCGCTGCCCCCGCGAGGACGGTGATGGCGCCGACGGATGCCACGCGCACGGCGCCGACGGGGATTCCCTGGGCGCGTGCGAGGTCGTCGCCGAGGGCGAGGGCGTTGAGCGGACGGCCGAGCACGAACGCCACCGCGAGGCCCGCCGCGATGAAGGGCACCACGGGCAGGACGATGTCGAGTCCGCGTCCGAGGAGCGAGCCGGCGTTCCACCCGCGCATGAGGTCGAAGGCGTCGGGGTTGCTCAGCATCATCCCCGAGGTGATGCCCGAGAGCACCGCGCCGACGGCGACGCCGGCGAGCGTGAGGCGCAGCGGATCGGCCGGTCCCCTCCCCGACGAGCCGATGAGGGCGACGGCGACCGTCACGACGAGCGCGCCGACGAACGCCGGCCAGACGAGCAGGAGGGAGCTCTGGATGCCGAGGACCGCCACCGTGAGGGCGACGGCGAAAGCGGCCCCGGCGTTGACCCCGAGGAGGCCGGGGTCGGCGAGCGGATTGCGCGAGAACGCCTGCATGAGCGCTCCGGCCACCCCCAGGGCCGCCCCGGCCACGATGCCGGCGATCGTGCGGGGGACGCGGAGGCCCTGCACGACGAAGTCGGTGTCGGGTGTCCCCGCGCCCGTGAGCGAGGCCCACACGCTGTGCCAGGGCAGCGGGTTCGCGCCGATCATGAGCGAGAGGGCGACGGACACGGCGAGGACCGCCGCCAGCACGAGGGTGCCGAGGGCGGTCCGACCGATCCGCGCGGATCGGGGTGGCGTGTCTGCTCCCCGCCGGGGGACGACCGAGGTCATTTCCCCGATGCGAGGAAGGTCTCGATGTCGTCCAGCACCGACTGGGCGCCCTTCGGACCGACGCCCGCGACCCAGGTGCTCGTGTCCACGAGTGTGACGACCGGGAACGCGGCGGCGTTCTGGGTGATCGCGGCGGGGACCGTGGACGGGTCGTTCACGTCGGTCGTCGTGACGAACACGGCGTCCGCGGTGGCGCTCGCGATGTTCTCGGGCGAGATGTCGGCCTGCAGCCCGTCCTTCCACTCGTGATCGGGGATCGTGTAGCCGACGCACTCCAGCAGGCTGCCGGCGAACGAGACGGGCCCGTACAGGCTCAGGGTCGTCTCGTCGCGCGGACGGATCATCTCGGCGGTCCTGCCCGCGAGGTCGTGCGCGCCCGTGATCTCGTCGCAGCGCTGGTCGACGGCATCCAGGGCCTTCGTCACGTCGTCCTCGCGGCCGAGCGCGTCGCCGATGAGGGTGGCGTTCTCGCGCCACGGGTCGGCCTGCGTGGCGATGAACACCGTCGGGGCGATCGCGCTGAGCTGGTCGTAGAGCCCGGAGTGGCGGGACTCGGTGCCCAGGATCAGGTCGGGCTTGAGCGCGGCGATCGCCTCGAGGTCGGGCTCGCTCACCGTCCCGACGGGGGTGACGCCCTCGACGCCGAGGTAGCTCGGCACACCGTTGACCATGTTCGCCACGGCCGCGCCCACGGGGGTGATGCCGACCGCCACCGCGGTGTCGAGCTCGAGCGGTTCCAGGGTGACGACGCGCCGCGGCGCGGTGCTCACGGCGGTCGTGCCGCGCGCGTGCGTCACCTCGTGGGTCGACGCGGAACTCGCGGCGGGAGAGGCGTCGGCTCCACCGGCGCAGCCGGAGAGCGCCAGGGCGAGACCTGCGGCGGTGGCGAGGAGGGCGATGCGCCGGGAGGAGCGGCGTGCGGGCATGGCGAGATGTCCTTTCGGGTGGGGGAGGCCGAAAGCTCGAAGCTTAGGCAAGGGTTACCTTACCAATGACTCTCGATCGTGACACGCCGTCCCGCCCCGCCCCGGGGAGACGCCGCGACCGCCGCGTGGACACGGATGCCGTGCGCCGGCGCGATTCGGCACTCAGTACACGATGACGGGCTTCACCGTCCGCCCGTGGTGCATGTCGTCGATCGCCTGAGCGATGTCGTCGAGCGGGTAGTGCCGCTCGAGCTTCTCCAGCGGGAGACGTCCCTGCGCGTGCAGGGAGACCAGCTGCGGGATCAGTTCGAGCGGATCCGCGTCGCCCATCGTGACGCCGCGCAGGATCTTGCCGGTGAGGATGCCCTGGATGTCGACCGCGATCTCGGTTCCGGGCGGGGGCGCCCCGCACACGAGCACCGTTCCGCGGGCGGCGGTGGCGTCGAGGGCCGTGCGTGCGACGCCGGGGTGCCCCGTGGTGTCGAAGCTCAGTGTGACACCGCGTCCCCCGGTCAGCTCCGCGAGCCGTGCGGCGACGTCTTCCTGCGCCGCGTCGATCGTGTCGGTCGCCCCGAGCTCCCGCGCGAGGTCGAGACGCGCGGCCACCCGATCGATCGCGATGAGTCGCTCCGGCTCCCGGATCGCCGCGGCCATGACGGCCGACAGCCCCACCGCCCCGGTGCCGTACACCGCGACCACGTCGGAGGGGCCGGGGTCCAGCACGTTCCACATCGAGCCGAAGCCCGTCAGCACCCCGCAGCCGAGCGGTGCGAGCACCGCGAGGTCTGCATCGTCGGCGACGCGCACGAGCGAGCGCTCGTCGGCGATCGCGTACGTCCCGAACGAGGACTGTCCGAAGAAGTGCGCCGCGATCGGCTCGCCGCCGCGGGTGACCCCGCCCGAGTCGACGCCGCGGATCCCCCCGAGAAGGTTCCTCGGCAGCCACGTCTCGCAGTACGCCGGATGGGTGCCGACGCAGGCGTCGCACGCCCCGCAGGACGTGAAGCTCAGGAGCACGGCATCCCCCGGGCTCACCCCGCGCACGCCCGGCCCGACGCTCTCGACGCGACCGGCCCCCTCGTGCCCGATGATCCCCGGGGCGGGGAACGGGATGCCGCCGGCGAGCACCCCGAGATCGGTGTGGCACAGACCGGTCGCGGTGAGCCGGACGAGCACCTCGCCGTGGCCGGGCTCGGCGTAATCGACGTCGGCGACCGTGATCGTCCGGGCCGCGGGGGCGGCGCCGTCACGGCTCTCCTCGACGATCGCCGCGCGTCCCGCGGTCACTGCGCGCCGCCCAGGTCGAACACGATCGAGTGGGCCTTCTGGTACGACTGCAGGGCTTCCGGACCGCCCTCGCGGCCCCACCCCGAGGCCTTCACTCCGCCGAACGGCACGGCCGGATCGAGGATCGCCCAGCCGTTCACCCACGTGATCCCGGCGCGCAGGCGCGCGGCGATCCGATGCGCCCGGGCGAGATCGCCGGTCTGGATGCCACTCGCGAGCCCGTACGTCGTGCCGTTCGCGAGAGCGACGGCCTCGTCCTCGGTGTCGAACGGCTGCACCGTCAGCACCGGTCCGAAGACCTCGTCCACGACGACCTCGGCGTCGGGATCGAGGTCGGCGAGGACGGTGGGGGCGTAGTAGAACCCTCCGTCTCGCTCGACCGCGTGCCCGCCCGTGACGACCCGCGCGCCCGCGGCACGCGCGCGCTCGACGATCGCCGCGACCTTGTCGAGCTGCGTGCGGCTGGCGACCGGACCGATGACGGTCGCCGGGTCGTCGATGTCGCCGAAGGGCACGTGCGGCACGGCGTCCTTCAGGATGCCGAGGACCACCCCGTAGATCGGACGCTCGACGAGCAGCCGCGGTCCCGCCATGCAGAACTGCCCCGCGTTGAACACGAACGCCGAGATGACGGTGTGGATCGCGCGGTCGAGGTCGGCGTCGGCGAAGAGGATGTTCGCCGCGTTCCCCCCGAGCTCGGCGGTGAACGGTTTGAGCGTGCGACCGGCGAGGGCCGCGGCGTGCGCGCCGATCTCGGTCGAACCCGTGAAAGCGACCTTGTCGACGTCGGGATGGCCGACGAGGTGGTCGCCGAGCGTGGAGCCGGGGCCCGTGACGACGTTGAACACGCCGTCGGGGACGCCGGCGTCGCGCAGCAGCTCCGCCATGAGCAGGGCGCTGAGCGGGGTGTCGCTCGCGGGTTTGTGCACGACGGTGTTGCCCGCGACCAGGGCGGGCGCGATCTTCGTGCTCGACAGGATCAGCGGGAAGTTGAACGGCGTGATCGCCGCGACCACCCCGAGCGGCTCGGTGCGCACGTACGCGTGGGCGTCGGCGGTGATCTCGCGGACCTCGCCGTCGAGGCGGTGACCGAGCGCGGCGTAGTACTCGTACAGTTCGGCGGCGTTGTTGACGTCGACGACGCGGGCGAAGGTGATGGGCTTGCCGACATCGAGGCTCTCGGCGCGCGCGAGATCTTCGCTGCGCTCCCGCATGAGCGCGTACGCCCGCTGCAGGATCCGGGCGCGCTCGCGGCTCGACATCCGCGGCCAGGGGCCCTCGTCGAACGCTCGGCGGGCCGCGGCCACGGCGGCGTCGACGTCCGCCGTCGTGCCGCGCGCGACGTCGGTGATCCTCTCGCCGGTGGACGGGGCGATGACGTCCATGCGACCGCCGTCCGCGGCATCCGTCCACCGACCGTCGATGAACAGGCGGCCGGGGGCGGTCGTGACCGTGAGGCTCATCGCGCCACCTCCGCGGGGGTGATGATCTCGGCCAGGACCCCGGCGAACCACACCGGGTCGTCCTCGAACGGTGTGTGGCCGGTGTCGACGCGCACGACCTGGGCGCCGCTGCGCGCGACGAGGTGCTCCTGGAAGGCCGTCGGCACGAGCGCATCGCGTTCGGTGAGCACGTACGTCGTCGGCTTCGCGCGCCACGCGACCTTCGTCACCGCAGACGTGAACGCCGTGAGCGACTGGGGCCGGAAGGTGTCGGCGAGCTGTTCCGCGAGGGCTGCGGGAACACCCGCGGGAAGGTCCGCCGCGATCATCGCGATCCGCTCCTCGCGGGAGCTGCCCATCGAGACCATTCCGTCGGCGATGCCCCAGAAATCCGGGATGCCACCGCCCACGGCCTGCTGAAGGGTCTCGCCCTCGTCGAGGGCGAAGGCGGCGACGTAGACGATCCGCTCGACCGCGGGGTGGTCGCCGGCCTGCGTGGTGGGGATACCGCCGTAGGAGTGCGCGATGAGGGTGACGGGGCCGCCGGCCGCGTCGAGCTTCTCGGTGATGGCAGCGGCGTCGGCGTACATGTCGGCGGTGCTGCCGATGCTGGGCAGGGCCACGGTGTCGACGGCGAAACCGCGTCCGGCCAGCTCGGCCGCGAGGCGATCGAACACCCAGGGCCCGGCCCAGGCGCCGTGGACCAGAAGGATGCGGGGAGGGGAAGGGGTCATGCGTGCGCTCCTCGAACAGGGACGACCTCGACGTCGTCTCCGCCAGTGTCCGTCGCGCCCGGGGGCGGCGGTATCCGTAGGACTACCGAACGCGGGTCGGAGGTCGCGGAGCCAGTCGACGCCCCCGGTCCCTTCGACAGGCTCAGGGACCTGGCTGCGCGTTCGGGGACCGCGCTACGGCACCCCCACCAGCGTCGAGCGATACCAGGCCGCGATCTGCGCGCGCGAGGTGAAGCCGAGCTTGGCGAGGATCCGCTGCACGTGCGTGTCGACCGTCCGCACCGACAGGACCAGGCGCTCGGCGATCTCGCGGTTGCTGAGTCCCTCGTGCACCCCCGCGGCGACTTCGCTCTCGCGCGCGCTGAGCCCCGCGGCGGGGCGGCCGGGAGCGCCCGCGAACGCCGCGGCCTCGGCGGGGGAGAGGCGCTCGCCGACGGCCGAGAGACGCTGGAACGCCTCCTCGCCGAGGCGCTGGCGGACGACCGCGACGCAGCGGTCGTGTTGCGCGAGCATCTGCGGTCCGTGCACGGCGATGCCGGAGTCGATGCGTCGCCACCAGCTGCGCGCGGCGCCGAGCAGGACCGCTGTGCGTTCGGTGGGGGAGCGTGCCGCGTCGATCCAGCTGAGCAGCTCGAGCACGAGGCAGTCGCCGACCGGGTCGTCGATGCCCTCCTCCAGGGCGAGGGCGTCGCGCGCGTGGCGTTCGGCGTCGTCGAGCTCGCCCGCGGCATAGAGGGCGAGCCCGATCGCCCAGAGCGAGAGCGACCGGATCCACCGCTCCCCGATCTCGATCGCGAGGCGCTGGGCGTCCCGCGCGGGCGCGAGGGTGTCGGGGAGCTCGCTCTGCACGAGGGCCACCGTGAGCTGGAATTGCGCGAGCAGGGCCTCCTCGGGGTGGCCGAGGGAACGGGCGAGGCGGATCGACCGGGTCAGTTCCTCGCGGGCGAGCTCGCTCTCTCCGGCGAAGAGCGCGCGGGTCCCGCTCCAGCGGCGAAGTTCCACCTCGCACCGCTCCTGTTCCGCCGGCGGAAGCGAGGGCAGGAGCATCCGCGCTTCGTCGAGATGACCCCGTGCCTCGTCCAGGGCGCCCTGCAGCACGCAGATCCAGGCCGCGACGAGGAGCGCGGGTGTGCGGTGCGCCGCGGAGGCGCCGGGAAGGCGGAGCAGTCGCCGTGTCCACCGCCGCCCCTCCGAGAGGAAGCCGCCCACACCCCAGTGGTAACGCAGGTCGGCGAACAGCTCGAGCGCGATGTCGGTGTCGGTCGCCGCGGCCGTGCGCAGGGCGGCATCCAATTCGGCACGGTCGGCGCGCTGCCCGGCGAGGATCTTTCTCTGGGCGGGCCCGTACCAGTGCGTTCGGGCGAGCCGCGCGAGACCGCGGTAGTACTCGAGGTGGCGGCGCACCAGGTCGGGCTGTTCCCCCGATTCCTCGGCGCGGTCGCGTCCATAGCCGCGGATCGTCTCGAGCAGGTGAAAACGCCCCGAGTCGCGGTCGGCCTCGACGAGGGATTGATCGATCAGCTGCTCGAGGGTCTCGACGGTGGCGGCTTCGTCTCCCCCGGCGACGGCGGCCGCCGCGGGGAGGTCGAAGGGCCCGGCGAACACGCTGAGCGCGCTCCAGAGCGCGCGCTCGGACGGCGTGCACAGCTCGTAGCTCCAGTCGACCACCGCGCGAAGCGTCCGTTGGCGGGAGACGGGGGCGCGGGAGCCGGCCCGCAGCAGCGTGAACCGCTGCGAGAGGCGACGGGCGAGGTCCGACACCGAGAGGGTGCGCAGGCGCCCGGCCGCGAGCTCGATCGCGAGGGGCAGGCCGTCGAGCGCGAGGCAGAGCTGTGCGGCGGCGGAGGCCTCGGCGGGGGTGAGGGCGAAGCCGGCGTCCGCGGCGCGAGCGCGCGCGAGCAGCAGCTCGACCGCTTCGGCCGGCTCGTCGCCCGCGGCCTCCGTCCCCAGCGGCGGGACGGGGAAGACCTGTTCCCCGTCGACGTCGAGGCGGCGGCGGCTGGTCGCCACGATCGTGACGTGCGGGAGCGCGTCGAGCAGCTCGTCGACCACGGAGGCGGCGGCGTCGATGACGTGCTCGCAATTGTCGAGGACGAGGAGAGCGGTCTCATCGCTCAGCACGTCGACCACGAACTCGAGCGGTTCGCGGGCCGAGAGGTCGCCGAAGGGGAGGGATTGGGCGATCGCGGCGACGACCCGCCGCGGGTCGCTCACCGCATCGAGTCCGACGAAGTAGACGCTCGTCGAGGTCTGCCGCGCGTGGGCGTTCGCGAGCCGCACCGCGAGGCGCGTCTTACCCACTCCGCCGACGCCCGTGAGGGTGATGAGACGGGTGCGTTCGAGCGCATCGGCGAGAGCGTCCAGTTCGCGCCGGCGCCCGACGAACTCACTGCGGGGCTCTCTGATCACGGGGGAGCTTCCTTGCGTCCGGGAGATCTCATTATCCGTCGGCGTTCGATTCACCGGAATGCTTTCGAGGCGGATTACGTGATTTCACGGATAGACGGGACCGTCTTCGTCCCCCGAACAATGGCGCCGGGCCCATCGGGTCCTCTCGTTCAATGACGAACCAGGAGAAAGTCCATGCGCAGAACCGTCCCCGTGGTCGCCACCGCAGCCCTCGTCCTCGCCCTCACCGCCTGTTCCGGCGGGGGATCCACCGCCTCGGGCAACGGGTCAGGGCCCGTCAAGATCGGCATGGTCGTGCCGCTCACCGGCTTCCTCTCCGCCCTCGGACAGGGGGACAAGGAAGCGGCCGAGCGGGCGGTCGCCGACATCAACTCCGCGGGCGGCATCGACGGTCGCCCCGTCGAGCTGACCGTGGTCGACGACAAGGCCGACGTGACCGAGTCGGTCAAGCAGTTCAACCAGTTGGCATCCGATCCCTCGTACTCGGCGATGCTCGCGAGCAGCTTCGTCTCGGCTGCGACCGCCGTGGGCAGCACCGCGCAGTCGGCCAAGATCCCCACGATCGCCCTCGGCCCGGTCGATGCCTTCGCCGACGGCAGCAACCCCTACGCCTTCACGTCGCCGCCGATCCCCGCGGTGTACGCGCGGGCGCTCGTCGACTACTGGGTCAGCCAGGGCGTGAAGACCCTCGCGATCGGCTACACCGGGGGCGACCTGTACGGCACGAACGGCGACAAGGCGACCGCGGAATACGCCAAGGAGGCCGGCATCGACGTCGTCCTCGACGAGTCGTACGACCAGACCGCGACCGACTTCACGCCCCTGATCACCAAGGTCGTCTCGGCGAAGCCCGACGCGTTCGTCGTCTGGGGCGCGGGACCGGCCCCCGTCATCATCACCAAGCAGATCGCCGGGAAGGGCATCGCGACCTACTTCACCGGTGCCGAGGCGTCCGACCTTTACCTCCAGCCCGCGGGAGACGCCGCGGAAGGGGTCAAGGCGGCTGCGACCATCGCCCTCGGGGGCGACGCGCTGCCCGACGGCGCCTACAAGACCAAGGTCATGGCGGTCGCGAAGCCGTGGAGGGATGCCAACAACGGGGCGTACCCGCCGGAGTTCGCGTTCGGTGGGGCATCGGGAATCGAGCTGCTCGCCGCGGCGATCGATGCGGCCGACTCCACCGATCGGCAGAAGATCCGCGACGCTCTCGAGAAGACCGACCTGCTGACCTCGAACGGTCACTACTCGTACAGCCCCACCGACCACATGGGTCTCGACGCGACCTCGCTCGCGATCTTCGAGGCGAAGGGCGGTAAGTGGGTCCCGACCGACGCCGCGACGAAGCAGTTCGCGACCGAGCTTCCGCAGTGAGCACGCCCGAACCCACCGGGATCGGTTCCGCGGCGCACGGGTACGTCGAGAACCGCCCCGCCGAGAACTTCTCCGCCGGTCTCGAGCTCGCGGGACTCTCGCGCCGATTCGGCGGGGTCTACGCCAACCGCGACGTCTCGTTCCGCATCGCCCCCGGGGAACTCCGGGGTGTCATCGGGCCGAACGGGGCGGGAAAATCCACCCTGTTCGGCCTGATCAGCGGACACGTCCGCGCCCAGGAGGGCGTCATCCGCCTCGACGGTCAGCGCATCGATCGCCTGCCTCCGCACCGCCGCGCCCGGCGCGGTGTCGCGATCGTCTTCCAGGGCGCACGCCTGTTCCCGGGCATGACGGTGCTCGAGAACGTCGCCGTCGGGGCGCACGCGCGCACCCGCGCCGGGGCTCTCGACGCGGCGGTGCGCTCGCCCCGTCACCGCCGGGAGGAGAAGGAGATCCGGGCGGATGCCGAGGAGGCCCTCGCTCGCGTCGGACTCGCCGAGTGGGCGTCCCGGGGCGCCGAGCAGCTCCCGCTCGGGCAGCAGCGTCGGCTGCAGGTCGCGCGGGCCCTCACCGCGCGACCTCGCGTGCTTCTCCTGGACGAGCCCGCGTCGGGCCTGCGCGCCGACGAGCGCGACGACCTCCGCGGTCTCATCCGCGAACTGCACGACGACGGCACGACGATCCTGCTCATCGAGCACGATGTGGCGATGGTGACGGCCCTCGCCGACCGCATCGCCGTCCTCGACCTCGGCCGGCTCATCGCCGACGGGACGCCGGACGAGATCCGCCGCGATCCCGCGGTGATCGCCGCGTATCTCGGAAGCGAGGCCGCCGCATGATGCTCGAGGTGGACGATCTGGTCGTGCGCTACGGCTCGGCCACGGCGCTCGACGGCGTTTCGCTCCGCGTCGACACGGGGGAGCTCGTCGCGCTGGTCGGACCGAACGGCGCCGGCAAGACCTCTCTCGTCAACGCCGTCAGCGGCCTCATGCGTCCGGCATCCGGCACCGTCCGCGTGTCGGGAACGGTCGCCCAGGTGCCCGAGGGACGCCAGATGTTCGGAGACCTGAGCGTCGACGACAACCTGCGCCTCGGCGCCTGGCGCCGCCGGTCGCGGCGGACGGATGCCGTGTACGAGCTGCTGCCCGACCTGCAGCGCCTCCGCCGTCAGCGCGCGGACACGCTCTCCGGCGGTCAGCAGCAGATGGTCGCCGTGGGGCGCGCCCTGATGGCCGAACCCGACCTGCTCGTCGTGGACGAGCTCTCCCTCGGACTCGCGCCGCTCATCGCCGCCGACCTCGTCCGCCACCTCGCGGCCCTCAACGCCGATCGCGGCACCGCCGTCCTGCTCATCGAGCAGGAGGTAGGGCTCGCCTTCGGCCTGTGCTCTCGGGCGTACGTGCTCGATGCCGGTCGCATCGTCGCCGAGGGGCCGACGGCACAGCTCGCCGCCGCTCCCGAGGTGCGCGCCGCCTACCTCGGCGGTTTCGACGAACAGGAGAACCTCTCATGAATCACCCGCTGACCGCCGGGAGCCGACGCGGCGCCGTCGCGATGACGCGCTCGGCCGGTGGCCGCGTCGCCTCCGCGCCGCTCTTCATCCCGCCCACCCGTCAGGACTCGCTCCCGTGAGCGACCTCGCCACCTACCTGCTCAGTGGTCTCGCTCTCGCGGGGTCGTTCGCCCTCGTCGGCAGCGGCATCGTCGTCGTCTACCGCGTCACCCACGTGCTGAACTTCGCGCAGGGGTCGTTCGTCGTCTTCGGCGCCTTCCTCTCCCAGACGTTCCGCCAGCTCGGACTTCCGCCCGGACTCTCCGAGCTCGCCGCCGTGGTCGTCGTCGGACTCATCGGTCTCGTCGTGGGTGGGGTCGCGATCGGCAAGCCCGGCACGCACCCGATGACCTCGCTCCTGATCACCCTCGGGATGTCCCTCGTCTCGGCGGCCGTCATCATCGCGGTCTGGGGGCAGAACCCCGTCTCGCCGTCGGGCATCTCGGGCACGGTCCGGCTCTTCGGCGCCGAGATCGAGACACAGCGTCTGCTCACCCTCGCGGTCGCCGTGGTGACGCTCGCCGCGATGAGCCTGCTGTTCACGCGCACCGACATCGGTCGCGCGCTCACCGCCGCGGCATCCAATCCCCGCGCCGCGCGACTCGTCGGAATCGACACCCGGGCGATGGGCCTGCTGTCGTTCACGATCGCCGGGGTGCTCGGCGGGCTCGCCGGGGTGCTGATCGCGCCCACCACGGCGGTGTCGGTGACCTCGGACTTGCCGTTCGTGCTCAGCGCGCTCGCCGCCGCCGTGTTCGGCGGACTGCGAAGCCCCTGGATGACGTTCGTCGGCGCCCTCGTCCTGGGGGTGACCGGCCAGCTCGTCGCGGGCTACGCGAACGGCTCGTACCAGACCCAGATCGCGCTCATCATGATGCTCGCCATCATGATCGCCCGGTCGCGTTCCTTCACCGCCGAGGAGGCGAAATGACCCGCATCGTCATCGTGCTGGCGGCGCTCGCCGCCGCGATCGCTCCGCTGCTGCTCACCGACCAGACGTTCTTCGTGCAGACGGCGCTCACCGCGCTCGTCGTGACGGGACTGTCGCTGTTCATGGGGTACGCCGGTCAGGCCTCGCTCGGGCAGGGGGCCTTCGTCGCGGTGGGAGGACTCACCGTCGCGGTCGGGACCGTGACCCTCGGCATCCCTCCGCTCGTGGCCCTCATCGCGGCTCCGGTCCTCGGGGCGGCGGTCGCCGCTCTCGTGGGCTGGCCGCTGCTGCGGCTGCGCGGGCACTACCTCGCGTTCGGCTCGCTCGCGGTGCTGCTCATCATCCAGACGGTCATGGCCACCGCGCCGCTGTTCGGCGCGGGCGTGGGGATCTTCGGCATCCCTCCGTTGGCGCTGGGCGGACTGCTCGTCACGGATCAGCGGGTGTACTCGTACCTCGCGCTGGCGGCGCTCGCGGTGGCCCTCGTGGTCTGCCACCATCTCGTCCGCTCGCGGTTCGGTCGGGGGATCCGCGCCCTCGCCGGGAGCGAGTCGGCGGCCGCGTCGAGCGGCGTGCCGATCCTGCGGAGCAAGCTCACGGTGTTCGCCGTGGCGGGCGGCTTTGCGGGCTTCGCGGGCGCGCTGGGGGCGTTCTTCACCCCCTACGTCAGCCAGGACACCTACCCGCCGTTCGCGTCGTTCGGGTACGTCGTGATGGCGGTGGTCGGCGGGCTCGGCTCGGTGTGGGGCGGCGTGGTGGGAACCCTCGCGTTGAGCCTGTGGCTGCAGGTGCTCAGCGCGCTGAGCGCGACGCCCGGGATGCCGGCCGCCGCGGGCCCGATCTTGCAGTACGCGGGATACGGGATCGTGCTGGTCGTGTTCCTGCTCTTCGTGCCGCGGGGGATCGTGCCGACGCTTGCGGGGGTGCGGGAACGGCGGCGGGAGCGCGCTGTGCCGACGACGGTGCCGGCGGCGGTGGCGCGGGGCTGATCGGGAGCACGCGAGGCTCCGTCGAGAGCAACGGGGACGCTCCCGTCGACGGTGACCCTCCGCGGCGGCGGTGCGCACCTACGGGCAGTCGCGCTCGTTCGCGGGCGAGGCATCCTCTCACTCCGAGGTGCGCTCTCTTCCTCACCTCAACCGCTGCAGCATCCGCGCCGCGAGATACCGCGCGCGGCCGCGCGGGGTCAGCGGGTCGTAGCCGAGCTGATCCGTCCACGTGTCGTGGCGCGACTGCAGGCTGCTGTGGTGTAGGGACAGCCGGGCCGCCGCCGCGCGGATGCTCTCGCTGTCGACGACCACGTCGAGAGCGTCGAGCGTGCGCGCGTCGAGCGCGTCGAGTACGTCGAGATCCGGATGCCGCGGACCCGACCGATCGAACGAGCGGGCGAGCCCGATGAGGACGCCCAGATCGCCCGCGTCGACCACGCGGTGCCGCTCATCGGCCAAGCGCAGCGCGAGACGCGCGTCGGCGCAGGCGCGCGGGATGTCGTCGAGGTTGCGGGCGACGCTCGTGCCGACCGGACCGTCTGGGGGCACCACCTCGCCGAGACCGATCCACACGGCACCCTCGGACGTCGCGAGGACGGTCGACGCGGTCGTGACGTGGCGCGAGTGCGGGGGCGCTGCGACGACGCGGGTCTCCCCGTCGAGACGAAGGCGGTGGGCGGCCGTCTCGCGATCCACCCGCGAGACGCCAGGGTCGATCACTCTCTCGACCGCACTGGTCGTCGGATCGGCGCGAGCGGTGATGATCGCGAGAGCGACCTGGGCGCGGTCGACGATCATCGCGTCGTTGACGGCCAAGCCGCTCTCGCGGTGCAGCCACACCCGGGGAGCGCCCGTGTCGGCGACCTCCGGGGGCGGCTCCGGTATGACCCGCGTGCCGTCGGCGTCGATCCCGAGGATGCGTTCGCCCACCTGTGCTCCGGCGGTCGCGCCGCTGAGGATCGCCGCAGCCCGAACGACCGATTCGACACCGGCGCCCCCCGCCACGAGGGAGTCGAAGAAGTCGATGATCGTGACCGATTCGCTCGCCGCGGGATCCAGGACCCTCAGGCGTCCCGCGAGTTCCTTCATGGCGTCACCCCTTCGTCGGCCGCATCGCACACAGCATACGGTCGGGGTCTTCCGCGCCGTCGCGCGCCCCGCTCGCCTGGCCAGGGCAGGCACGGGCCGCGACAATTCGTGACCGGCGCTCCCCGTTCACCCCAGCAGCCGGCGAATCCACCGGTCCCGCGCCTCGACGGCATCGTGGGACAGGGCCGCTTGCGGGGCGAACGCCTCGAAGGCGTGGAAGCCCCCGGGCCAGACGTGCAGCTCGGCCCGGCCTCCCGCCGCCCAGATGGCGGAGGCGTAGGCGACGTTCTCGTCGCGGAACACCTCGGCGCTGCCGCAGTCGATGAACGCCGGAGGCAGGTTCGACAGATCGAGTGCACGGGCGGGCGCGGCGTAGATGGACACGTCGTCGCTCCCGCGGCGTTCGCCCAGCAGTGAGCTCCACCCGAGCAGGTTGCTCTTGCGATCCCACACACCGACGCCTTCGATCTGCTTCGTCGACACTGTCGCGTCGCGGTCGTCGAGCATCGGGTACATGAGCATCTGGCCGATGAGGTGCGGCCCCTGCCGGTCACGCGCGAGAAGGGCGACGCCCGCCGCGAGTCCGCCGCCGGCGCTTCCGCCCGCGATGAGCAGACGCTCGCGCTCGATCCCCAGCTCTTCCGCGTGTTCGGCCGTCCAGACCAGTCCCGCGTAGCAGTCCTCGACCGGGTACGGGTCGGGGAACTCGGGTGCCAAGCGGTACTCGACGCTCACGAGCACGGCGTTGTAGCGATGAATCCACTCGGCGAAGCTGTCGACGCCGGCGAACCGGTCACCCATGATCATCCCGCCGCCGTGGGTGTGGAAGATCCCGGGGCCGCGACCTGTCCGTCCCTTGGCCTCGATCACCGAAACGGTGATGTCGTCACCGCCGTAACCGGAAATCGTCACGTCCCGGGACTGCAACTGGGCCGTTTCCAGGATCTCTGCGGTCGTGGGCATGCCCGGCAGGACACCACCACGCAGGGCGGGCAGCATCTCGGCGGTCAGAGTCGGGGGCACCATGGTGCCGATCACCTCGAGCATCGCGTCGAGCTCGGGGTCGAACGGCGGTCTGTTCCGGATGCCGTCTGCGGTCATGGTGACTCCTTCGTCGGGGGCGCCTCGTTGCGCCTCTTCGATTGTGCGACGGCGCGGCGATCGGGTGTGCCGCCAGATGCCGGGAGAACGCCTGGCCCGGCCCGCCAGTCGGCGGTCTGCACAGCTCGCCCGCCCGTTCAGCCATTCGCTCGCGTACGGACCCGCTCGCCCGACCTCCGGCTCAGTCGCTCGCTTTCTCGATGCCGCGGGTGCGGATCTCTTCCAGGTCGAGGTTGGCGAGGATCTTCCGCGCCACGAGGTCGTCGATCGTGCCTTCGCGGCGCAGGCGCAGCAGGACCTCTCGCTTGCGGTCGAGGATCGCCAGGCGCAGCCGCGTGGCTTCTTTGTGCCGGACGAGGGGGGAGCGCTGCGTCACGTCGATGTCGTCGCTCACCGCGATCATCTCGAGCCCGCCGGCGGTACGCCGCCCTTCGTCGTCGGCTCCAGCCGGAGGGACCGGACCCACCGTCGACGACGCGGACCCGTCGCCGTCGTCGTCGAGCGAGGAATCGAGAGAGGAACCGAGTGAGGCGTCGAGCTCGGCGAGCTCGCGTTCCTCGATCGCGCGCTGGCGGGCGACGGCGCGCGCGTTGGCGAGCTCGAGACGCTCGTATCCCTCACGCCGCGCGCGATCGCGCACCCGGTCGCTGATGCCGTGCTCGACGGCGAGATCGTCGAGGGCAGCGAGAGCGGCGCCCGAGATCGCGCGTTCGGCGAGCTCGTACTCCTCGATCGCGGCGTCGTCGTTCGGGAGTTTCGCCCAGCGGATGACGACGGGGAGCAGGGGGCCCTGCACGAGCAGCGTGAGCACGATGACACCCGCGGTGACGAACACCACGGAGTCGCGTCCGGCGACCGGTGCCCCGCTGTCGGTCGTGATCGGCACCGAGAGGGCGATGGCGAGCGAGACCGCGCCGCGGAATCCGGCGACCGTGCTCACCAGACGCGAACGGTGCCGGAGCGAGCGCGTCGACCCGGCCGGGGGGCGGGAGAACGGACTGAACAGCCACTGGAACAGGTAGCGCACGAGGAAGAGCGCGATCCAGGACGCCACGGTGATGAGCGACAGCATCCCGATCTCCGAGGGCGAGATCTCGTGCACCACGAGCTGGACCTCGAGGCCGATCAGGACGAACAGCGCGCCGTTGAGCAGGTAGACGCCGAAGGGCCAGGTGGCATCCGCGGCCCGTCGAGACATCGCGGTGGTGATCCGGGGCGAGACCCAGGCCACGATGAGGCCCGCGAAGACGACCGCCAGCACACCGGACGCGTCGATCACCTCGGCGAGCAGGAACGACACGAACGGCACGAGCAGCATCGTGAGGTTGATCGTGAGGGTGGACTGCATGCGCCGCAGGGCGAGGTAGGCCAGGGCGGCGACCGCGATTCCGGCGGCGGCTCCGCCGAGGTACGACAGCAGCACCATGCCGGTGATGGACCACGGGGTGACCTGCCCGCCGAGCAGCAGGGACACCGCGATCGCGTACAGGACCAGGGCGGTTCCGTCGTTCGTGAGGCTCTCGGCCTTCAGCTTCATGAAGGTCTTGGCGGGGAGAAGACGGCCGAGAGCTGCGACCGCCGTCGCGTCGGGAGGGGCGACCGCGGCGCCGATGACGAGCGCGGCCTCCCACGGCACGCCCATCCACGTTCCGACTCCGGCGACTGCGAAGGCGGATGCCACGACCAGCAGCGTGCTCATCGGCACGATGTAGCGCAGCGAGCGGCGCACCGAGCGCAGCGACGTCGTCCACGCCTCGCGGAAGAGCATGACCGGAAGGAAGAGCAGCAGCACGGTCTCGGGCGGGAGCTCGATCGCGCGCAGTTCGGGGATGAACCCCAGCGCCAGGCCGATGACGAGCAGCACCAGCGGTGTCGCGACGCGCAGACGCGGCGCGAGGACCGTGCCCACGAGCATCGCGAGTCCGAGCAGGACCGTGACTTCGAGTCCCTCCATGCCTACCGCCTTCCGCCATCCCCCACAGCACACAGCGTAGAGAGGGGCTGAGACATTCCCGCCACCTTTCGACGAGCTGCGGAGAGTATCGCGTCAAGGTCGTGTGTGCAGGACGGGACGAGGCGGAGGCCGGACGGGCAGGGCATGGCGGGGGCCGGACCGGCCGGGCGGGCCGGGCGGGCCGGGCGTGCCGTGTCCGGCGGGCGGGCCGTGCGGCCCGCCCGCCCGGTGTCAACCAGCCGAGCGCGCCCCGGCCTCCGAGGGCGACGAGGCATCCGGCAGCGAGGGACCCCTCCGCCGAACATGAGCCGGTGGCACACCGAGATTACAGGCTT
>NZ_LDRT01000075.1 GCF_001476655.1 Microbacterium testaceum
CGGCGATCCGGATGCCGGGAACGAGAGCATCGACGGAGGCTTCACCGCCACGAAGGGGTCGCGGCACCTGCTCGTCATCGCCGCGACCGAGGGCGAGCCCCTCCGCATCCCCGACGCGAAGAACGTCGACCGCGGCATCGACCGCACGATCGGCGGTTGGGAGATGTGGTCCGACGAGTTCTCGTACGAGGGTCCGTGGGCCGACGACGTGCAGCGCAGCGCCCTGGCCCTGAAACTCCTGCTATTCAGCCCCACCGGCGCCATCGCCGCCGCCGCGACCACGTCGCTGCCCGAGAACCCCCGCGGGGGCAAGAACTGGGACTACCGTTTCGCCTGGGTGCGCGATCTCGCCTACACGGCGCACGCGTGGGTGGGCTTCGGCCTGCGCGAGGAGACGCACGCCGCGATCTCGTGGCTGCTGCGCACGATCCGCAAGAACGGCCCCGAGGTGCAGGTGATGTACACCCTCGACGGCGATGCCGAGATCGGCCTCGAGAAGCACCAGGTGCCGGGGTGGAACGGCAACCAGCCGGTCGTCACCGGCAACCCCGCGCAGGGGCAGCTGCAGCTCGGCGTGTACGGCGATCTCATCGCCCTGTGCCGCACGTACGTCGAAGCCGGAAACCGCCTCGACATCCAGACCGGACGACTCCTGGCCGACGTGGCCGACCGCACGTGCGACCTGTGGCGGCGCGAGGACTCGGGCATGTGGGAACTGCCCGAGCTGCGCCACTACACCTCGTCGAAGATGGGGTGCTGGAAGGCCCTCGACGACGCCCAGTGGCTGGCCGAGGGTGGTCACATCCCCGACAACGGCGACCGCTGGCGGGCCGAGCGCGACCGCATCCATGCGTGGGTGGACGAGCGCTGCTGGTCGGAGAAACTCGAGGCGTACACGCTCGCGCCGGGCAGCGAAGACCTCGACGCGTCCGTTCTGTTGCACGCGCCCACGGGCTTCGACCGCGGGGAGCGCATGTCGAAGACCCTGGATGCCATCACCCAGCGCCTCACCACGGAGAACCACCTCGTCTACCGGTACACCGGGATGGACCAGGAGGAGCAGACCTTCGTCGCCTGCGCGTTCTGGCGCGCGACGGCGCTCGCGTGCGTGGGACGTCACGCGGAGGCGCTCGAGGCGATGGACGCCCTCGTCGCCCAGGGCAACGACGTCGGCATCTACTCGGAGATGATCGCCGAATCCGACGGGGCCTTCTGGGGCAATCTCCCGCAGGCCCTCAGCCACCTCGCCCTCATCAACGCCGCCCTCGTCATCCGCGACCTCGTCGACGACGCCGAGCTCGCTGACCGCTGACCCTCCGCCGGGGCGGTCCCCGCCTCGGCATCCCCCCTATGAAAGGACTCGCCATGAGCACGCAGTACACCTTCACCGACCCGGCGAAGCTCTATGCCGACATCGATCCGCAGTCCCAGGATGCCAAGGAGCCCGGCCTCGACGCCGACCTCACCCCGAAGGCCGCGCTGGGCGAGGACACCTACGTCGGCAGCGACCGCCTGAAGGGGCGCAAGGCGCTCATCACGGGCGCCGACTCCGGCATCGGCGCGGCCACCGCGATCGCCTTCGCCCGCGAGGGGGCGTCGGTCGCGATGTCGTACCTGCCCGAGGAGAAGGTGGATGCCGACCGTATCGCCGGCATCCTGCGCGACGCCGGCGCGACGGTGGTGCAGATCCCCGGCGACCTGCGCGAGCGCGACTATGCCCGCGCTCTGGTGAAGGAAGCGGTCGACGGCCTCGGCGGCCTCGACATCGTCGTCAACAACGGCGGCAAGCAGATCTTCAACGAGGACGTCACGACGCTGACCGACGAGCAGTTCGACGACACCTTCAAGACCAACGTCTACGCGATGTTCTGGATCTGCAAGGAGGCCGTGCCGCACCTCGCCCCCGGCTCGACCATCATCAACACCACGTCGATCCAGGCGTACTCGCCCGCGCCCATCCTCGTCGACTACGCCTCGACGAAGGCGACCATCAACACCTTCACCAAAGCGCTCGGCCAGCAGCTCGCCCCGAAGGGCATCCGCGTGAACGCGGTCGCCCCCGGCCCCATCTGGACTCCGTTGCAGGTGACCGACGGCCAGCCCGACGAGAAGGTCGACGAGTTCGGCGAGGAGACCCCGCTCGGACGCATGGGTCAGCCGGCCGAGCTCGCGCCGGCGTACGTGTACCTCGCCTCGGCGGAGTCGAGCTATGTGATCGGTGAGACGCTCAACGTCAACGGCGGCATGCCCACGCCGTAAACGTCGCGCGCGGAGAGGGCCGTCGTCCGGGGTTCGGGCGGCGGCCCTCTCCGCGCGCAGAGCGGAGGGGCAGGAGCCTGTCGAAGCCCCCGGTCCCTTCGACGGGCTCAGCGACCTCGCTCGGCATCCGGGATCACCGTCCGTCGCGGAGCGATTTGCGGTAGAAGATCTCGCCGTCGGCCGTCTCCTCGGAGCGGTGATACCCCTCGCGCTCGTACAGGCGCTGGTTGGCTTCGCTGAGACCACCCGTGAAGAGCTCTGCCTCGGTCGCGCCGGCTTCACGCCCCCGCTCCTCGACGGCACCGAGCAGCAGAGTGCCGAGACCCTCGCCCTGCTGATCCGGGGCGATGGCGAGTCGACCGATGAGCAACAGACTCCCGTCTCGGCGCGCGCGAACCGCGCCGACGATGCGATGGTCCGTGATCGCCACGCAGCCGAGGTTCTCGACCAGCTCGGCGCGCACCTCTTCCAGCGTCTGCGTGAGCGGCGGCATGTCGGGGTCGCCATAGATGAGTGCCTCACTCGCGAAGGCGGCGCGCTGAACGGTGAGCACCTCTCCGGCGTCGTCGGGAGTGATGGGGCGGATGCGGGGGCTGCTGCTCATGATCGCTTTTCGAGGTGAGGTGAACAAAAGACGCCGGAACGACGGCGGTGTGAGGGTGCGAGGTCAGCGACGACGGCTGCGGCCACCCATGAACGATTTCCTCGTTACCCGCGTCCGCACGGCGACCTCGTCGCGGCGGATCCGGGGGCGACTTCGGTCGCCGAGGTGGCGATCCGCTGGGGCTTCTCGGCACCACGGCGCTTCGTCGAGGCGTACCGCGACGCGTATCGCGTCGATCCGCAGTCGACTCTCGATCTCTGAACCTCAGCGATCGCGATCGGTGTACTCGCCCGGGTCCTCGAGGTTCTCTCGGTCTTCTTTCCCCGACGGGAGCTGCACGTCGGGGAAAGAACCGGCCTCGTCGGCACGGGGCCGCGATTCGGTGCCGTCCGCGTTCTCCCGGTCGACGTACTCGCCCGGCAGATCGGTGCTGCCGTGGTCGACGTCGCCGTCGGGAAGCTGCACGTCCGTGTACTCGCCTTCGTCGGGTCCGGTTCCGCGGCCTGTGGTGTCGCGCTCGCTCATTGTGGGGTCTCCCGCCGTCGTGGTGTCCTCGACGCTAGACCGCGAGGCGCGGGGGCGCTCGGCCTTGACAGATGCGCGTGATCGGCCCCGTGTCAAGGCCGGTCATCGGGGCCGGGGAGCGGGTCAGAGTGGAGTCATGCCAGCTCTCGCCATCATCCTCATCATCGTCGGACTCGTCCTGCTCTTCCTCGGCGTCTTCGTCGAGGCCGTGAAGTTCTTGCTCTGGATCGGAATCGTCATCCTCATCGTGGGTGTGATCGCGGCCCTCATGCGCTTCATCCGTCGAAACGCCTGACCGTCCCGCAACGTCGTTCCGCTCGCTCGGTTCCTCCGGGCGGGCGGCTCGTCATGCGGGCGGCGTCACGCGGAGAAGAGGTCGCCCGCGCGGGGACGGTGCACCGACGCCACGGCATCCAGAGCCGGACCCAGCTCCGGATGCCGGAAGCGGAAGCCGGCCTCGGTCAGCACCCGCGGCACGGCCCACCGGCTCTTGAGCACCAATTCGGGCTCGTTGCGCAGCAGTGCCATGGCGGGATCGAGCATCCACCGGAACGCGGGGAGGCCGATCCGCCGCCGCGCGACGCGCCGGACCTCGTTCATGAGCGTGCGGTTGTCGCTGACGCCGGGTGCCGACAGGTTGACCGGTCCCTCGAGGTCGTCGCGATCGCGAAGGAATCGAACGGATGCCACGACGTCGTCGATGTGGATCCAGCTGAACCGCTGGCGCCCCGAGGTCCGGTGCCAGCTCGACCACACCGATCCGGTCGGATGCGCGCCGATCCCGCGGTAGCGGCGGTGGGGGAACCACCAGCTGTCGATCTGCGGGCCGCCGAGTCCGAGGCGACCGAGTGCGAAGAGCATGCGCGTCGCCGGTCCGTCGCCGAGGACGATCGCCATGCGCAGGGCGATGCGGCGGGTCCCCGGGAGGTCGCCCTCGAAGAAGGCGCGCTCCCACGACGTCGCCACGTCGACCGAGAAACCGTCGCCGATGACGCCGTCGACCTCGTCGTTGCCGCGTTCGGTCTCGTGGCGGTAGATCGTCGCCGTGGAGGCGTTGAACCATACGCGTGGCGGGCGGGCCGCGATGCGCACCGCGCGGTGCAACGCCCTCGTCGTCTCGACCCGTGAGCGCAGGATCTCGTCGCGCGCCGCGTCGGTGTACCGGCACGACACGATCTTGCCGGCGAGGTTGACGAGCACGTCCGCCCCGTCGACGAGTCGGTCGATCGCCGGTTGATCTCCCCACGTCGCGGTGCCCGTGCGACTGATCGTGTCGAGGTCGTATCCCTCGTCGCGGAACGCGGATGCCAGAGCCCGGCCGACGAAACCACTCGCTCCGGCGATGACGACACGGGGTCGGGGCACGGCATCCTCCTGGGTCGGGTTCAGCCTAGGGGAGTGTCGGGGAACGGCCGCCCCGACAGAATGAGAGACATGGTGCAACCGCTCGACGTGGCCCCCCTCCTCCGGTTGAGCGACGGGTACGGCGATCGTGAGGAGACGGAGGCCGTACGCCTGTTCGCCGAGGCGAACGGTGCGCAGTTCCAGCCGCTCGTGCTCGACCAGCCCCTGCCGGGCGTCGTCTTCCGCGATCCCGTCGGCCGTCCGCGCCAGATGCAGGGCGCCGGCCGGATCGTGCGGTTCCCCGGCGATCCCGGGATCGAGATCGCCAACTCCGCCTTCCAGTACACGATCGACCTCAACGTCCTGAGCTCGACGTGGGGATACGCGGCCGTCCGACTGTCGCGCCCCGCGCCGGCACTTCTCGTCGAGACCGCGAGCGCGCGGGCCGTGCGGCTCCTGCCCTCGACACCCACCGCGGGAGTCACGCTGACGCTCGGGAACGACTCCGAGGTCCACGTCGACCCGCGTGCGGCGGGCTGGGCGCGCGGCATCCTGCGTCCGGACATCCTCGACCTCCTCGACGACGCCGAGCTGCCGTTCGACCTCGAGATCGTCGACGGCTGGCTCTTCCTCTACAGTCCACGACAGCTTGCGGTGGGAGATCCGCGGGTGTGGCGGCGCGCCCTGGGCGTGATGGCGGCGGTCCGCGACGCCGTCGAGGCGGCCGACGGCGCCGGGGTCGTGGCATCCGGGGCTCCTCCGGTGCTGCCGATGAAGGACCGGGCGTGGAAGGGCGGGCGTCGCAGGGCGCTGATGTTCTACGGCTCCGTGGCCGCCGTCGTGGCGCTCCTCGCCGCGGGGATCGCGTTGTTCGTGCGGTGACGGCGGCGATCGTCGCCGCGCTCGCCTGACAGAATGGGTCACATGCGACGGCAGGAACGGGGAACGCGTGTCGTGCGCGGAGCCGTCGCCGCCGCCGTGGCGACGTTCGTCGCTCTGCTTTCCCACGTGACGGCCGGGGGAGCGATGCCGGGCGCGGTGGGTATCGTCGTCCCGCTCGCGCTGTCGTTCGTCGCGTGCACGGCCCTCGCCGGCCGTCGACTGTCCGCTTTCCGTCTGAGCCTCGCGGTCGGCCTGAGCCAGCTGCTCTTCCACGCGCTCTTCGTCCTCGGCAGCTACCAGCCGGGTGCGGCCGCCGGCCACGTCCACGCCGGAGCGGCCGCGATGCCCGCGCTCGGTGCGGACTCCGTGACGATGACGATGGTCCCGGATGCCTCGATGTGGCTCGGGCACCTCGTCGCTGCCGCACTGACCACCGCCGCCCTGCACCGAGGAGAGCGGACCGTCGCGCACCTGCGCGAACTCGCCGTCCGCCTGGGCGCGTGGCTGCGCGCGCGGGTCCGTATCCTCACCGACGCGCCCGGGCCGACCCCCGCGCGTCGTGTCCTCGCCGAGATCGTCGCCGACGTGCGCGCCGTCTCGGTGCTGCTGGCGGCGACCGCTCGGCGGCGCGGCCCCCCTCTCGGCGCACACTGACGCCCGCCTCGCGCGATCCGGCGCGGGGTGTCCGGTCGTGGGCACCCGCCTCGACCGACCCGTCGCCTCCCGCGCGGCGGGGATTCGCGTCCTCCGGGACGCCCGTGCCTGTCGTGCCGTGCCGTCGCCCGCGCGCGGGGGCAGCGCTGTGCGCTGACCTCACGCCGTCGTGACGTGCTCGGCATCGCCGAAAGAGAGAACCCCATGCTCCGCCTCCGCGCTGTCGCGGTCGGATGCGCCGTGGCCGTCGTCGTCGTTCTGACGTCGGTCGTCCCGGCATCCGCCCACGATCAGCTCTTATCCAGTTCACCCGCTCCGGATGAGCGTCTCCCTTCCGCTCCCGATGAGATCACCCTGACCTTCTCGGCCGATGTCCTCGACGTGGGCGCCGACATCATCGTCGCCGACGCCGAGGGCGCCGACTGGGCGGTCGGCGACCCCGCCATCGCGTCCGCGACCGTCGCCGTCGGCCTCAAAGAGGGAATGCCCGCCGCGGGCTACGAGGTGCGTTGGCGCGTCGTCTCGAGCGACGGCCACCCCATCTCGGGCGTGATCCCGTTCACCGTCGGCGATGCGGCCCCTCTCGAGCGGGCACCCGCATCGGCGAGCGCGCCCGCCGTCGCGGCCCCCGTGGCCGACGATCCGGGCGTTCCCCGCATCGTGGTCGTCGCCGCCCTCGGCGCGGGTATTGCTCTCGCCGTTCTCCTCCTCGTTTCTCTTCTCCGCCGCGCCGCGCGCGGCCGACAGCCCGGAAAGGCCTCGTCATGAACACCCGCACCCTGCGCTTCGGCGCCATCGCCCTTCTCTCCTCCCTCGTCCTCGCCGGCTGCGCCGGCACGACCGCGCCCGCCCCCGCCGCCGAGTCGGCGTCGTTCTCCAGCTCGGACGTCTGGGTCAAGGCCGCCGACGGCGGGATGACCGCCGGCTTCGGGGAACTCACGAACACCGGCGACACCGACCTCACCGTCGTCTCCGCCACGAGCCCCGCCACCTCGTCGATGCAGTTGCACGAGACCGTCGCGAACGAAGACGGCCAGATGGTCATGCGCGAGGTCGAGGGCGGGTTCGTGATCCCGGCCCACGGCTCGCTCGCGCTCGCCCCGGGCGGAAACCACCTGATGTTCATGGACGTCACCTCTCCGCTGCGCGCCGGCGACGACACGACGATCACGCTGACGTTCTCGGACGCGTCGACGGCGGACATCACCGCCCCCGTCAAGGAGTTCGCCGGAGCGAACGAGAACTACGACGGCGGCGACATGGGCGGCATGGACATGGGCGACATGGATATGGGGAAGTGATGGCGCGCCTCGACACCCGGCGCGGACCGACCCGGCGGACCTTCCTTCTCGGGGGAGCCGTCGCGGGCGTCGGTGCGGTCGCCGCCATCGGCGTCGACGCGGCCGCCTCGGCACAGGATGCCGCTCCCTCGACACCGTTGAACGGTGACGTGGCCGTGCCGTTCTACGGCGTTCACCAGGCCGGGATCGACACCGACGCCCAGGCGCACGCATCCCTCATCGCGCTCGACCTGCGGCCCGACGTCGACCGCGACGGCCTTCGCCGTCTCCTTCTGACGTTGACCGACGATGCCGCCCGCCTGACGCGCGGGGAGGCGGCCCTGGCCGATACCGAGCCCGAGCTCGCGACCGCTCCGGCCCGCCTGACGGTGACCTTCGGTTTCGGACCCGAGCTCGTCGCGCGCGCCGGTGCAGCCGCCCCGTCGTGGTTGCGGCCGCTGCCGGCGTTCTCGATCGACCGGCTGCGACCGGAGTTCGGCGACGGCGACCTGCTGCTCCAGATCGCCGCCGACGATCCGGTGACCGTGGCGCACGCCGCGCGCATGCTCTTGAAGGACGCGCGCGCGTTCGCCACCCCGCGGTGGGTGCAGCAGGGGTTCCGGCGTGCCCACGGCACGGAGCGCCCCGGGACGACGATGCGCAACCTCTTCGGACAGGTCGACGGCACGGCCAACCCCGTGCCGGGAACGACCGCGTTCGACGAGGTCGTGTGGGCTCGGGACGGGTGGCTCGCGGGAGGCACCGGCATGGTGGTGCGCCGCATCGCGATGAATCTCGACACGTGGGATCACCTCGATCGACCCGGTCGCGACCAGGCCGTCGGGCGATTCCAAAAGACGGGCGCGCCTCTGACCGGAACCGACGAGTTCGACGAGCCGGATTTCGAGGCGAAGGATGCCATCGGCTTTCCCGTGATCCCGGAGTTCTCGCATCTGCGTCGGTCGCGATCCGACGATCCTTCGCAGCGGATCTTCCGCCGCGGCTACAACTACGACCAGACGCCGCCTGCCGGTGAGGTCAGCGATGCGGGGCTCGTGTTCGTGTCGTTCCAGGCGGACGTGGACGGACAGTTCGTCCCCATCCAGCAACGCCTCGATCAGCTCGACCTGCTGAATCAGTGGACCACGCCGATCGGGTCGGCGGTCTTCGCCGTCCCGCCGGGGTGCGCCGAGGGCGGCTTCATCGGAGAAGGGATCCTGTCATGACGACGACACGACCGGACGGTGTCTCCGCGTCGGGCGGCGCCCCATCGCCGTCGAGTGTCCAAGAAACCCGGAGCCCCGGGGCCGGAAGTCCGGGTGTTCTGGACACTCGACCGGGTGGCGGCGCCGGAGGCGTGGCATCCGGTGCCCCCCGCAGAGGGTGGTTCACGGCGCTGCTGCGGCGGTTGCACTTCTTCGCGGGGCTCCTCGTGGGGCCGTTCATCCTCGTCGCGGCGGTGAGTGGAGGTCTCTACGCCCTCACCCCGGTCATCGAGAAGGTCGTCTACGCCCACGAGCTGACGGCGACGTCGGATCGGACCGGGATGCCGTTGGCCGACCAGATCGAGGCCGCCGAGGCCTACGTCGGTTCCGGTGCCTCGCCCGTCGCCGTGCGGCCCGCACCCGAGCCCGGCGCGACCACGCGCGTGATGTTCGCCGACGACACGCTCCCCGAGAGCACCACCCGGGCGATCTTCGTCGATCCCGCAACGACCCAGATCCTCGGGGATCTTCCCGCGTACGGCACGAGCGGAGCGCTGCCGGTCCGGCACTGGATCAGCGATCTGCACCGCTCGCTCCACCTCGGCGCGCCGGGCCGGTGGTACAGCGAGCTCGCGGCATCCTGGCTCGGCATCGTCGCGCTCGCGGGACTCGGACTGTGGATCGGGCGCTTCGTGCGCAGCCGCCGCGGACGCCGCGATCTGCTCCGCCCCAACCGGTCGCATCGCGGGTACCGTCGCCTGTCGGGCTGGCACTCGGCGGTCGGGATCTGGGTCGTCCTCGGGGCGCTCTTCCTCTCGGCCACCGGGATCACGTGGTCGACGTTCGCGGGGGCGAACGTGTCGGACCTGCGCGCGGCGATCGGCGGGGCCACTCCGTCGCTGAAGACCGCGCTCGAGGGCGCGGCTGCCGCCGGGGGAGAGCACGCGGAACACGGCGGGGCGACGCCGGGTGCGCCCACGGGGGCGGCGAATCCGCCGACCTTCGACGCGGTGCTCGCGATCGCGAAGCGCATCAACGTCAACACCGGCGACGTCGAGATCCGCCCACCGTCCGCCCCCGGCACCGCGTGGGTCGTGCAGGAGATCCATCGGAGCTTCCCGACGGAGGTGGATGCCGTGGCGATCAACGGCGCGACGATGCAGGTCGTCGACCGTGTGGACTTCGCGTCCTTCCCGCTGCTCGCGAAGCTCTCGCGCTGGGGCATCGACCTGCACATGGGCTCGATGTTCGGTCTCGCCAATCAACTGGTGCTGTTCGCCCTGGCGATCGGGATCGCCGCCCTCGTCGTGCTCGGCTACGCGATGTGGTGGAAGCGGCGCCCGACGCGCGGACTCGCGGCTGCTCCCGCCCGAGGAGCTCTCCGCGGCGCTCCGTGGTGGGGCGTCGGGGCCGTCCTCGTGGTGGCGGTGCTGATCGGCTCGGTGCTGCCGATGGTCGGTTACCCGCTCGCCGCGTTCGTCGTGATCGACGTGCTGCTCGGGTGGTGGGGGCGGTCGAGGCGATCTGCGAGCGTCAGGCCAGGACCTGGTGCATCGTCGCAGAACCGTTCGTCGGCTCGGTGAAACCGAGGCTGCGGTACAGCGCCTGACCCGGCGGGTCGGCCAGCAGTGTGACGTAGGCGCCCTCGGGGGCCTTCGCGCGGATCTCCGCGAGAAGGTCCTCGAGGATGCGCCGACCGAGTCCGCGCCGCTGGTACCCGGGGAGCGTCGCCATGTCGGCGACGAGGAAGTACCAGCCGCCGTCACCGACGACCCGGCCCATCGCGACCGCTCGGCCCCCGGCATCCACGACCCGTCGCCATGCCCAGCTGTTCGTCAGGGCCGGTGCGCCCTGGTCGGGGCGCTTCGGCGTGAGCCCGGAGGCGCGGCGCAGCTCGAGGTAGTCCTCGAGCGTCGGGGCAAGGGATTCGAGGCGGAGGTCGTCCATCGACCCAGCCTGGCACGGCGCGGTCAGCGCTCCGGGCGGTCTCCGTCGGGGTCGGGCAGGTTCTGCGCGATGCGGCTGGAGGCGGCGGAGTCGCGCCCCACGCCGGGTTGATACTTCGCGATCGGATCGTCGGCGTCGACGTGCGGTTCGGGGGCGTCGCCCGCGGGGGTCGAACCGTCGCCGGTGTCTTCGTGGTGACGTGAGGTCGAGCCGTGACCGCCCCGGGCGTCGTCGGTGCCGCGTTCCATGCCACCGTCGGCCGCGCGTGTACCGACGCCGGGCAGATCGTTCTGGCTCGAGACGTTCTGCACGCGCGCGTCGTCGTCGGGGTCGATCTCGGTCGCCGCGACAGCTCCGCTGTCGGCTCCCGCACCGCCCGCGGGCACGTCGGCGACGAGACCGTCGGAGTCGGCGACGGTGTCGGCGTGGTCGGCGCCGGGCAGATTCTCGGGGGTGGGAGTGCTCATGATCGATCCTTCCGTGGGGCGTGCCGCCACGTTAGGCGCGGAGTCCGACATCGGCGGCGGGGTTGACGGGACCCGCCCCGGCGGCGATGGCAGAATCTCCGGATGCCGTCCTCTTCCTCGCCCGATCGGTACTGCGTCGTCGCGCTCCTCGCCTCAATGGAGGTGGGTGATCGCGTCGATCGACGTGTCTGGCCCGCGCATGTGACGCTCGCCTCGAACTTCTGCACAGAAGCGTCGGTGGCCGACCTCGTCGAGATTCTCCGCGAAGTACCGGCGGATCAGCCTGTGACGTTCCGTGTGGGCGGTACGGCGATGTTCGGTCAGCAGCAGGACATCGCGGTGCGTCTGGTGGAGTCGTCGCGCGCGGATCACCTGCACGGAGTCCTGGTCGACCGCCTCCACCAGCTCCCGGGGTTCGCCGCGGATGAGCCGGCCTTCTGGGGAGAGGGCTTTCGCGCCCATCTCACTCTGGGGCCCGTGGTCGACGCGGCCGAGGGGGAGATCCTGCGCTCGACGCGCATCGGGATCGCGCGGATCGATGGCGCGGAGGCCGAACTCGTGGCCGCTCTCGAGATCGGATGACGAGGCGACGCTCCGCGAGCGCCCGGGTCTCGGCATCCGACCGCCCCGATGTCGGAGGCGCTGGCTAGGCTCGAGAGCAGCCTCGAAAGGACACCCCATGCAGCAGCGCCCCCTCTCCCGCACCGGCCGCGAGGTCTCGGCGATCGGCCTCGGTACCTGGCAGCTCGGCGCCGACTGGGGCGATGTCAGCGAAGAAGACGCGCGCGCCGTCCTGTCGGCCGCCGCCGACGCGGGCGTCACCCTCTTCGACACCGCCGACGTCTACGGCGACGGCCGGTCCGAGCAGATCATCGGGGCGTTCCTGAAGAGCCGGGATGCCGACGACATCACCGTCGCCACCAAGATGGGCCGCCGCGAAGACCAGGTTCCCGAGAACTACGTCATGGAGAACTTCCGCGGCTGGCTCGACCGCTCGCGGCGACTCCTCGACACCGAGACCCTCGACCTCGTGCAGTTGCACTGCCCGCCGTCCGCGGTGATCGACGACGACGCCACCTGGGACGCGCTCGACCAACTGGTCGCGGAGGGCGTGATCGCCGCCTACGGCGCCTCGGTCGAGACGATGGATCAGGCCTTGTCGGCCCTGACCCGCCCGAAGCTGACCAACCTGCAGATCATCTTCAACCCGTTCCGCCTCAAGCCCCTCGATGAGGTGCTGCCGCTCGCGGCCGAGAAGAACGTGGCCGTGTTCGCGCGCGTGCCGCTGGCGAGCGGGTTGCTCTCGGGCAAGTACTCCCGATCCACGACCTTCGTCGAGAACGACCACCGCTCGTACAACCGCAACGGCGAGGCATTCGACAAGGGCGAGACGTTCTCGGGGGTCCCCTTCGACGAGGGCGTGGCCGCGGCCGACGAACTCAAGGCATCCCTGCCCGAAGGCGTCACGCTGCCCGCGGCGACCCTCGCATGGATCGCGTCTCGAGAGGGCGTCACCTCGGTCATCCCGGGGGCGCGATCGACCGCGCAGGCCGCGGCGAACGCGGGCGCGGCCGAGCTGCTCGACGGCGGGTTCGACCTCGACGCGTTCGACACCCTGGTGCGCGACGTGTACGACCGACGCCTGCGCGCGGAGATCCACCCGCAGTGGTGACCCCGTCATGACGAAAGCCGGACCCGCCTGTGGAGGCGGGCCCGGCTTCGGTCGAGGCAGACGTCAGCTGACGTCGCCGCGCCACGCGCCGGATTCGGCGCCGCGCGATTCGATGTATTCCTTGAAGTTCGCGAGGTCCTTCTTGACCGAGTGATCGTCGGCGCCGAACACCGCACCGAGCTTCTCGAGCACACCCGTGGGCGCCCAGTCGATCTGCACGGTGACGCGCGTCTCGTCGTCCGAAAGACGGTGGAAGGTCACGACACCGGCGTGGTTCTCGTCGCCGCCGATGCTGTTCCAGGCGACGCGCTCGTCGGGGTGCTGCTCCGTGATCTCGGCGTCGAACTCACGCTCGGCCCCGGCGATCTTCACCTTCCAGTGCGTAAGGGTGTCGCTCTTCTGCGTGATGGACTCCACGAAGCTCATGAAGTGCGGGAACTCCTCGAACTGCGTCCACTGGTTGTACGCGACGCGGACGGGAACGTTGACGTCGATGGTTTCGATGACCTGTGCCATGGGGTCCTCTTTCCTTTGGCTTGTGGGGGTGTCCCCAGTCTTCGGCCGCGGTCTGCGGCGCGCCCCCGGGGTTGAGGGATCGCCGTCGATGGCCTATACGCGCGGAGCCGGTTCGCGGCGGAGGTGGCTGAGCTTGTCGAAGCCTCCGGACGCCATGGTGGGGTGAGGTTTCCTCGACGGGCTCAGGGACCTGGCGGGGTGCGGCGCGTCACGCCCGGCCGCGCAGGATCAGGTGCCAATACACCCACGGCAGCACGCGTCGGTCGGCGATCCACGACAGCCGTCGCTCCCGGTACAGCGACCGCCAGAACGGAACCGTCGGCTGGAGACGGCCCCATCGGTCGAATTCCGCGAACACCACGGTCCCGCGCGACACGGTGAACGGCACGACGCTGTACCCGTTGTACTTCTGGGTGGGCGGGCGCCCCTCCACGGCGGCGCGCAGATTCTTCACGAGCGCTTTCGCCTGTCGGCGGATCGCTCCTCCTGAACGCCGGGTGGCGACCGCTGCCGCGTCGCCGACGGCCCAGATCTCCGGATGCCGTACGTGCTGCAGCGTCTCCGGATCGACGTCGACGAAGCCGTGCGGATCATCGGATGCCGCGAGTCCGCTGCCCGCGATCCACTCCGGCGCGCGCTGGGGTGGAACGGCGTGGAGGACGTCGTACGGGAGCGTCTCGGACGCGTCGCCGCGACCGATCGTGAGCGTGGAGTTCTCGGCATCCACGGACCGGAGGTCGCGGCTGTACCGCACCTCGATGCCGTATTCGTCGAGCTTTCGGCGCAGTTCGCGGTCGATCGCGGGGATGCCGAACGGGACGGGGTCGGGGCAGACGAAGATCACGCGGATGTCGTCGCGGACGCCGATCGCCCGCCACCAGTCGCACGCGAGATACATCGGCTTCTGAGCGGCGGCACCGCACGATGCGGGCTCCGGCGGCTGGGTGAACACGACCGTACCCGACCGCAGGTCGCGGAGGACCGTGGAGGCCTTCGCGGCGAGGGTGTAGTCGTAGTTCGAGATGCCCGAGGCGGTGTCCATCGCTTCGGGGAGGCCGGGAACCTGCTCCCACGCCATGCGCATCCCGGCGCACACGACGAGCTGGTCGTAGTCGATGCGCCCGCCCGAGACGAGGTGTACGCGTCGGGTGTCGGCATCCACCGTGAAGACCTCGTCGCGGAGCCACCGCACCCCCGGAGGGATGACGTCGGCCTGGGGGCGCGCCGCCTCCGATGCCCGCGCGGCCCCGCCGGCGATGTGCGACTGGAGGGGCGCGAAGACGTGCAGCGTCCGCGGCTCGATGACCGTGATGTCGGCGAGGCCGGCTCGGTGAAGGCGGCCGGCGACCGACAACCCGGCGTTGCCGCCGCCGACCACCACAATGCGGGGGTTCGTCATGCCCTCACGCAACGGCACGATCCCGGTGCGCACCAGCGCCTTGACAGGCGTCGCCGGGCGCGCGACTCAGGCGAACGTCGTCGCCGGAATGCTGTCCTCCGCAGGCTCGGGGATGACGTACAGACCGGTGGGGGAGTTCGCGGTCGACATCAGCGCTTCGAGCCACGCGCGATTCAGAGCCGGCGGGCGCCCGCCGTTGAACTTGAACACGAGATTCGCCCGCGGGTGCAGCCAGACCGAGGTCCGGCCGCCGCCGGTGCTGATGTCGTCCTTCCAGACGAAGTAGAACGGTTCGCCGCGGCGCAGCTTGTTGCCGATCACGACCTGGAGGTGCGCCAGCAGACGATCTTCGAACTCGTTTCGAATCCCGCCCTCGTAGATGAACTTGCCCACGTATCCCTCCCCGCGGGCTTCGTACCCGCTGCTGTGTCTTCGCCATCGAATCCGCAGGACGAGCGAGCGCGGGCCGACGCGCCCCTCCCGGGCGGCGCTTTGGGTACGAGTCTCAGCACCTGGGCACCGTGCGGGCGGGCGCTCCCCGGTAGTTTTCCCCGTAGTGCTGTCCGCCACCGCACGGCTGTCAAGGGGCGGGTCTCGGTCGGTGGCGCGCGATGGGATGAGGGGGCTGTCAACGAAAGGACTCCCCATGAGCGACGCTTCGATCGACCCGTCCACCCCCGACGTCCCGGTCACCGATCCGGACGGCGGAATCACGGTCGCCCAGCCGCTGCGCGACGGTGACACCTCCATCGAGCCCGATCCCGCCCTCGACCCCGCGCAGGCGGAATGGGATGCCACGACCGCCCTCGACGAGGGGGCCGATCCCGACGACATCAACCCGACGACCGCGACCGGTGCCGACCCGGCTGAGATTCCCTCGGACGATACCGACATCCCGCTCGAGGACATCCACCCCGAGTCCACCGGAACCGAGTCGCAGGGGGAAGACCCCGGCATCGTCGAGCTCGGCGAGGAAGGCCAGGGCGACCTCGCCCCCGAGGATCTCTGACGAGTCCGTGCCGCTCCGGGCCCTTCGGCTGCGGGGCGGCGCCGGGCGAAACTCCTGCGTTTCTGCGGTTCCGCGGGGGGAGGGGCGCTGGATTCCACCGCTGCGCCGCGTATCTCAGGAGTTTCGCCCGCGACGTCGGTGGACCGCGGCGTCCGCCACGCGCCGCGACCCCGCAGGACGCTCACGCGCGGGGAGCGCGCCGGGAGCGCGTGGTGAGCTCACGCGTCGAGCTCCGGCGCGAAGAGGGGGCCGCCCCCGAAGGGCCGGCCCCCTCTCGGTGCGACTCACTGTTCGATGAGCTGCGGCGTGCTCTCGTGCGCCTCGATGACGCCGTCGTGGTCATCGGTGGAGACGGCGATGCGTCGCGGCTTGGCCTTCTCGCTCACGGGGATCGTCACGCTCAGCACCCCGTTGCGGTACGAGGCGCTGATGCGCTCGGTGTCGATGCCCTGCCCGAGGTTGAGCTGGCGGACGAAGGACGCCGTCTCTCGTTCGCGGGTGATCCACTTGACGTCGTCGCCCGAAGCGAGGGTCCGCTCCGCGCGAATCGTCAGCAGCTGACCGTCGACGTCGATGTCGACCGACCCCGGGTCGACGCCCGGGAGATCGGCGGCGAGAACGTAGTGGTCGCCGTCACGGTAGAGATCCATCGGCATCCGTCGCGGTCCGCCGCCGCGTCGTGCGTCGAGAAGGGTCGATGCGAGGCGGTCGAGGTCGCGGAAAGGGTCGTAGGTGGCCATGTCGATACTCCTTTTCGATCTGTCTGTTGGAAGTTGAGTCGAGTACGCTCAACTGGCTTCAGATTAGCACTCTCCTCATGAGAGTGCCAAGAGGTCGATCGCGCGACGGAGCTGCCGAACACCGTCGAGAAGCTCGCGGGCCGCGCCCAGGACGCGCTGCACAAGGAATGAGCGGGACGGATGCCGCGGTGCCGGGGCCCTCCACGGCCTGAGCTGCCGGGTCTGTGCGCGACGACACGCGGCGATGCGGGGGAGCTCCGCGCGGTAGCGTCGTCGGGTGACGGATGCCGCGGCGAAGCCGCACCTCGTGCGGGCCCTCTGGGGCGCGACCCATCCCGGTCCCACCCTCGTGGTCACCGTCCTGTCTCTCGCGCTCGGGATCGCTGCGGGCGTCGAACCGGCGCGCCTCGCGCTGCTCGTGGTGGCCGTGTTCGCGGGTCAGGTCTCCGTGGGGCTCTCCAACGACGCGATCGACGGGGCGCGTGACGCCGCCGTCGGCCGCACCGACAAGCCCATCGCCGGGGGAGCGGTCACCCCGGAGCGCGGGATCGCGGTGGCCGTGGCATCCGCGATCCTCGCCGTGGGACTCTCGGTGCCGCTGGGTACGGGGCTCGTCGCGGCGCACGCGATCGCCCTCGCCTCGGCGTGGGCCTACAACGCGGGGCTGAAGTCGACGCCGTTCTCGATCGCGCCGTTCGTGCTGAGCTTCGGGCTCTTCCCCTCGTTCGCGACGCTGTCGACCGTTTCGCCGGCGCTCGCCGCGCCGTGGGCCTCGGTCGCCGGGGCGGCGCTGGGAGCCGCCGTCCACCTCACGAACGTCGTGCGCGACCTCGACGACGACCGCCGCACCGGCGTGCGCGGGCTCCCGCATCGGCTCGGGGCACGCGCCTCGGTGGTGCTGGCCGCGTGCGGAATCCTCGCCGGCGCGATCGCGGTGCTCCTCGGAACGGATGCCACAGCCCTCGGCCTCGTCTTCTTCGTCGCCGTGGCGGCGGTCGCGGTCGCCGCGGTGGTCGTGGTGTTCGCGAGGCCGCCCGGGCGGGCGGTGTTCCAGCTGACGATGCTGGCGGCGCTTCTCCTCGCCGCGCAGCTCGTCGTGGCCTGACGCGCCCCGAGGCCCGGCGCTGGTGGTCGGTGCAGGAGCCCCTGCAGAGCCTGGTGCCCGACCGGTGCGAGGGCGAGTGGTGGCACGAGCTCCCCGAGGTCTTCCCCCTCGACTGACCGCTAGCTGTTGCTGGCCATGAGGTTGTCGACGGGCCCGAGCGACTGGACCGCTGGTTCTGGCGATGGGAGCTATTGCATGCATGAGGTTTTATTGCATGCAATAATCTTTGTATGACGGTGTACGAGTCGCTCAGGGCGATGGTGATGATGGGCGGCATCCGCGAGGACGAGCGCGTGGCTGAGTCGCAGCTGGCCGAGCGGTTAGGGGTGAGTCGCACGCCCGTGCGAGAGGCGTTGCAACGTCTGGAGAGCGACGGACTGGTGCGGGCGCAGGGGCGCGGCGTCCGCTTGTGGGTGCTGAGCGGGGATGAACTCGCGCAGCTGCACATGGCACGCGCCGGAATCGAGGGGTGGGCCGCATTCCTGGCGGCGCAGCGTGTGGCTAGCGGAGAGGTCGCCCCGGCTCGCTTGGCGGAGCTGGAGACGCTAGCCGCCCAGACCCACGAGCTCACGACCTCCGGCGATCTCGCTCGCGCCGTCGAATCGAACCGCGCATTTCACGAGGCGGTCGCCGCTCTCGCGGGCAACCCGGTCATCAGCAGCACGCTGGAGCGCTGGTGGGACCAAATCGTCGTCAGCACCCGGAAGAGCCTGCAAAACCCCGAGCGCACCCAGGCGGTGCACGCCGAGCATGAGGTCATCACCGACGCGCTCCGTCAAGGGGACGCCCCTGGGGCCCGAGCCGCGGTGGAAGCCCACGCGTTCGCAACCCGCAACGCGTTGAACAAGAACTAACCCGAAACGAGAAACACGTCATGACTACGCACAACTACGAGATCGAACTGACCTGGACCGGCAACACGGGCACCGGCACCAGCTCCTATCGAGGGTTCTCCCGCGATCACACGGTGACGGCCGCCGGCCCCGGCTCGATCCTTGGATCATCCGACCCCGCCTTCCGCGGCGATGCCGCCCGCTGGAACCCCGAGCAGCTCTACCTCTCGTCGATCGCACAGTGCCACATGCTCTGGTACCTCCACCTCGCTGCGCGGGCCGGCGTCGTCGTGACCGCATACGAAGACCGCCCGACCGGGGTCATGGTCGAAGAAGCCGGCGGAGCCGGACAGTTCGAGCGCGTCACCCTCCACCCGACTGTGACGATCACCGTCGAAAGCGACCCGACGGTAGCTGAGCAACTGCACCACGAGGTCGGTGACTACTGCTTCATCGCCCGCTCGATCAACACGCCGATTCACCACGAGGTCGTCGTGCACCTTGAGGGGTCCGCCACCGCTCCCGCGCTCGAATGATTGCCTGGCTGCGACCGGAGCGGCTGCACTCGTCCCCTCCGCCCCTTGCCACGCTGAATTGACGGTGGGTGGCATGAAGGCTGCTGCACGGACCACGCATCGGAACGCCCCTCTCACTCCTGAGGGCCGCAAGCGGCTCGTTGAGCGCTGCCGAACCCGCCCGATAGCGCACGTGGCCGCGAGATGGGCATCTCCCGGGCGACCGCCTCGAAATGGGTGAATCGCTACGAGCAATTCGGAGACGTCGGGCTGCTTGACCGCTCCTCTGCGCCGTCCCGGCAGCCGACTGCGACGCCTGGCGCGACAGTGGCGCGGATCGAACAGCTGCGGCGACAGAAGAAGTGGTCAGCATCCCGCATCGCCTTCGAGTTGAATGCTGACGGGGTTGCGGTCAGTCGGCGCACGATCACCCGCCATTTGGCGTGGGTCGGGCTGAACCACCGACGGTACATCGACCCGAACGGCGAAACGAACCGGGAGGTCAAGACCATCAATGCCAAGCATCCCGGACACATGATCCACCTGGACGTGAAGAAGGCCGGGCGCATCCCGGACGGCGGCGGCTGGCGCGTCCACGGCAAAGGCAGCGCCGAGGCTCGGACTGCGGCCCGCGCAAAGGCCCGCGGAGCACGAGCCGGGTATGCCTACCTGCACTCCGCGATCGACGGACACACACGTCTGGCCTACACCGAGGCGCTCGAGAATGAACAAGGCGCCACCGCCGTCGCGTTCCTGAACCGCGCCCGCGAGTGGTTCGCCAAGCACGGAATCGTGAAAATTGAGCGGATCATCACCGACAACGGAGCCTGCTACCGCTCCGATGCCTTCGCCGCCGCCCTCAACGGTGCTGAACACCGGCGAACGAAGCCATACACGCCGAAGCACAACGGGAAGATCGAGCGCTACAACCGCATCTTGTCCGAAGAGTTCCTCTATGCCAGGACCTGGACCTCAGAGCGCCAGCGCGAAACAGCGCTGAAGACTTGGAACCTGCACTACAACTACCACCGACCCCACGGAGCACATGACGGAAAACCACCTGCATCCGCGGCCTCACGACACGTAAGCAACGTCCTGGCCTCCTACAGCTAGCCGCGGGCGGCTCGATCGCCCTGCATCGCGTACGCGCGGGTGAACGCGGCACCGCCCGGTCCCCCCAGGACCGCGTGCAACGCCGCCGCCTTCGCGGCGTGAGCGCGCGGCCCGAGCGAGCGCCCGAGAAAGGTGTTGAGCGCCGCGAGCCGGGCGGCGTGCCTCGCCGACGCGAGACGATCTCGCTCCCACCGGTCGAGCCCGTCCGGCGAGCCCGTGCGCAGCCACCGCGATAGCAGCGGGGCGAGGGTCAGCGCGTCGAGCAGCCCGAGATTCATGCCCTGACCGCCGATCGGGCTGACCTCGTGCCCCGCGTCCCCGACCACGAACACCCGGCCGCGCCGGAGCGCGGGAGCCACGGCGCGACGGACCCGGAAGGTCGTCGCCGCGGGGATGTCGACGTCGAGTCCGGCGCGGTCGGCGACGGCGCGGCGGAGGAAGGCCGTGGCATCCGGGATCTCGTCCGTGCCCGCCCAGGCAACGAGGCGGCGGTGGCCGTGGGGGAGGGGGAACGACTCGAGCACGCCCGCGCGCTCGAGGTGGACGCGCGCGACGGGACCGCCCGGGGCGGCGACGTCGGCCATCGCGTACCGGTCGGGGTACTGGTGCGTGCGCACGGCGCCGGGTCGGTAGACGAGGTCTCGTCCCGCCCAGCCGGATGCCACGACGACGAAGCGCGCACGGATCTCCTCGTCGCCGTGCGGGCCGACGGCTCGCGCGCGCACCGACGCGCCGTCGTCGATCAGCGCCGTGGCGGCGACCCCGCGCCGGACCGGCGGAGCGAGTCGGGTGAGGACGTCGACCGTGTCGGCCTGCGGGAGCGCGGCGACGTACGGGTGCCGTGCGCGCAACCCGTCGAATCGGATCTCCGCCAGCAGTCGCCCGTCGGCGCGCGCCTCGCCGCGCTCGATGCGCACCGCGCGCGCGAGCAGTTCGTCCGTCGCGCCCGAGGCCTCGAGGTACGCGAGGGCGGGAGAGTGGATGCCGATGGCCCGCGTTCCCCCGCCGATCGCCGTCCGCTTCTCGACGACGTCGACCTCGACCGCCCGCGCGCGCAGGTCGGCGGCGAGGGCGAGACCGACCGGGCCCGCACCGACGACCAGGACCTCAGGCATCCGCGCGCCCCCTCGCGACGGCGAGCACCCGGAAGGGCGCGGGGGTCTCGACGCGCCACGGCGAGCCGAGGGCCTCGGCCAGCTCGGGCGCACGATGGCTCCGGCGGATCGAGCGGAGTCCGTCGACCCGCAGGAAGGTCCCCGCCGACAGCGGGGCGATCCCGACCGCGTACAGCGCGTAGGCGAGGCGGCCGCGGGCGATGTCGGCGTGCAGCACCGGCCCGCTCGACAGCGTGAGCGAGTCGTCGGCGAATCGCTCCAGGGCCTCGGCGTCGAGGTGGTGCAGCACGTGGTTCGAGAGCACGAGGTCGAAGCGCTCGCCGGCGGCGATCAGCTCGCGCGACCCCCGGGCGACGAAGCGGACCCCGGGGCGTTCCCTTTCGCGTGCCGCCTCGAGCGCCCGGGCATCGGGGTCGGCGCCCACCCAGTCGACGTCGAGGCCGTCGCGCGCGGCGAGAGTCGCGAGGCGGGCCACGACGTCGCCGCCGCCGCACCCGAGGTCGAGCACGCGGGCGGGGCGGCCGAGCGCGCGCAACTCGGGGCGCACGCGCGAGCGGTACACGTGGCCCCACGCCGAGACGAGGCGGTTCACGAGGCCGAACCGGCGGTAGGTCGCGGCGAGGGCGCGGGGATCGCAGTCGGGGTCGTCCATCAGCTCGGTGAGGGCGGTGTCGCGCTCGGCGAGCCCCCGCCACGCTCCCGGTGCGCGGGTCACGGGCGCCGCAGCGTCAGGCGCGCCGCCTCCACCGTGAGTCCCGGGCCGAACGCCAGCGCGGCCACCCGGTCGCCGTCGGCCCGCGAGGGGTCGGCGAGGAGGTCGCGCAGGATGAACAGCAGGGTCGCGCTCGACATGTTGCCGTGCGCGCGCAGAACCTCCCGCGAGGGAGCGAGGGCGGCGGCATCCAGCTCCAGAGCGCTCTCGACGCGGTCGAGGATGCTGCGGCCCCCGGGATGGACGGCCCACGCGTCGATCTCGCCGAGATCGCCGATCACGTCTCCGGCGATGGCGGCGATCTCGCGGCCGATGATGCGCGGGACCTCGGGGGTCAGGGTCATCTCGAAGCCCGCGTCGCCGACGGTCCAGGCCATGTCCGCCTCGCCGTCGTCGGTCACGTGTGTCGCGAAGCCGTCGAGGTCGAAGCCCGCGTGCGCGGGATCCCCGGATGCCACGACCGCCGCCGCGGCCCCGTCGGCGAACACCGAGGCGGCGACGATCTGGTCGGGGTGCGCGGAGGTCTGCCAGTGCAGCGAGCACAGCTCGGCACAGGCCACGAGCACGACGGCACCCGCGTCGGCGGCGACGATGCGCGCGGCCAGGCGCAGCGCTGGGATCGCGGCGGCGCACCCGATGAACCCGAGGTGGTACCGCTCGGCCGAGGTGGCGAGGCCCAGGTCGCGGACGAGGCGGTAGTCGGGACCGGGGGCGAACATGCCGGTGCACGAGACGGTCACGACGTGGGTGATGGCATCCGGTGTCCGTCCCGACCCGGCGATCGCGGCGCGCGCGGCCTCGGCGAAGAGGGGCGGAGCGGTGCGGCGGTACTCGTCGTTGCGGGCACCGGTGGGCGGCATGAGCAGGGTGTCGCCGTCGCGGACCCCGAGAGCCCCGCCGTCGCCGCCGGCGAGCTGGGGGAGCACGACGTGCCGCGTGTCGATCGCCGCGGCATCGAAGGCCGCGCCGACCAGCCGCTGCGCCTTGCGATCGAACCCGGGCTGGGCGGCGAACAGGTCGCGGAGCACGGCCTGGTCGACGCGCGTCTCGGGCAGGGCCGTGCCGATCGAGAGGATGCGCGCGGTCATGTCTCACTGTAGACACGCTTTCCGGGCGCGGCTGCGGGGATGGCGCGGGTGTCGCCCGCCGTCTATGGTGCGGCGGGCCGACGCGCGGGCGCGGCGAGGGCCGCCCCGCCCGCAGGGGTCGGCCCGCGGCGGCTGCCGACAGCACCGCCGACGCGACGACCACGAACGGCACGAGCAGCAGCGGGACGAGCACCGCGACGGCGGTGCCGGCGACGACGACGATCGCCGCGCACACGACGGCGCGCACCACGGCGGGACGCGCTCCCGCGAGGCGGACGGCGGCGAGGCTCGCCACCGACACCTGCGCGATGAGCAGAAGGGCGGAGAGAACGACCGTCGCTCCCCATCCGGGTGCCGCCGTCGCGTACCCCGGGAGAGCCGTGGCCCCCTGCAGGACCGCCCCGACGGCGAGACCGCCGACGAGCGGGAGGGTCGTGCGCGTCGAGGTCATTCGTCTCCCATCGCCTTGAACAGGACGGCCTCGAGGGAGCCGGCGTACAGTTCCTCGTCGCCCACGGAGACCGAGAGTTCGTCGGGCGACGCGCCGGGTGACGAGAAGCGGATCGGGGCCTCGTCGAAGGTGTCTCCGTCGCACGTGATGGTGTCGTCGTCCGCGCGCGCGCACACGGGAGCGGTCCTCACGTCGATGTCGTGGTCGACGAGGACGTCGTTCCCGGCGAAGCGCACCTCGGCCAGGTGATCGCCCCCGGCAGGAGCGATCGCCGCGACCTGCGTACAGCCCGCGAGCGTTCCGATGAGCGCATGACACCCTCGCGGTACGCGCGCGGAGATCGTTCGACGCGCGCGGACCGTGCCCGTCGACCCGGTCGGATCGCTCGGCGCGGCGGCCCTACGGTGGCCCCCACCGAACGGACACCGCCCTGGCCGTAGATGTCAGGCGGCGAGAGCGTCCCGGAGCAGCAAGCTCGAGAGCGCATCGCGATAGTCGTCGACCATCCGACGCCGGTCGAGGCGCGCCCGGGCGCGGATCGCGGCCGTGCGGAGCTCGACGCGGTGGGCGAGAGCGTGTTCCCAGGTGTCGGCGATCGCGTCCGCGTCGCGCGGCGTGACGAGACCGAAACCCTCGACGACGCGAGCGGCGTCGCCGATGTCGGTGGTCACGGGGATGGCTCCGGAGGCCGCTCCCTCGACCAAGCACAGCGGTGAGGCCTCTCCGAAGGCGCTGGTGAGCGCCACCACATCGGCGATCCGGTAGAGCTGCGGCATGTCATCGCGGAGCCCGAGGGCGTGAACGTGCGTCCCGTCCGCGATGCCGCTCTCGACGAGGAGCGAGGTGAAACCTGCGTTGTCGCGGGTCATCCCCGAGCCGCACAGCACGTAGTGCGTGTCGGGGAAGCGTCGCGCGTGCCGCGCCACTGCCGCCAGGAAGAGGCCCGGATCCTTCATCGCGTCGAACCGCGCCGCCAGGAGCACGACGTGCGCCGATTCCGGGATGCCGAGACCCGCGCGGATCCGTCGACGCTCGAGCCGCGTCCCCGGGCGGAACCGCCGGGTGTCGATGCCGTTGTCGATGATCCATGCCTCGCCGGCGGCAACGCCCGCGCGGGCGTACGC
>NZ_LDRT01000076.1 GCF_001476655.1 Microbacterium testaceum
CTCGGCGCGGCCCAGACCGCGACGCGGCGGGATCGAGCTCGCGGCGCGGGCTCGCGATAAGCTGGAAGGCTGTGTCTGTCGAACCCGTCATCGTCTACCCGCCCGAGCTGCCCGTCAGCGCGGCGCGGGACGAGATCGCGCGCGCGATCCGCGACCACCAGGTCGTGATCGTCGCCGGCGCGACCGGCTCGGGAAAGACGACGCAGCTGCCGAAGATCTGCCTCGAGCTGGGGCGCACCTCGATCGCGCACACCCAGCCCCGCCGCATCGCCGCGCGCACGATCGCCGAGCGCATCGCCGACGAGATGCAGGTGCCGCTCGGCTCGACCGTCGGCTACAAGGTGCGCTTCACCGACAAGGTCTCGGCCGACACGCGTGTGGCGCTGGTGACCGACGGCATCCTGCTCAACGAGATCCACCGCGACCGGCTGCTCCGCCGCTACGACACGATCATCGTCGACGAGGCGCACGAGCGCTCGCTCAACATCGACTTCCTGCTCGGCTACCTCCGTCGCATCCTGCCGAAGCGTCCGGATCTGAAGGTCATCGTCACCTCGGCGACGATCGACCCCGAGAGCTTCGCGCGGCACTTCGCCGCCGCCCCCGCCGAGCCCGGCGGCGAGCCGACGCCCGCGCCGGTGATCGAGGTGTCGGGGCGGACGTACCCGGTCGAGATCCGGTACCGGCCGCTGGATGGTGCGGAGGACGTGGGCGGCGCGGGCGAAACTCCTGAGATTCCGGATGCCGACGACCCGGCCGTCCCGTCATCGCGCGGTCGCACGGGGCCGGGGCCTCAGAAAGTCAGGAGTTCTGCACGCGCCGCCGGCAAGCCCGGGGGCCCTGGCGACGACGCCGACGAGGTCGGAGCCGTCGTGGCGGCCCTGCGGGAGCTCGACCGGGAACCCGCGGGCGACGTGCTCGTCTTCTTCCCGGGCGAGGCCGAGATCCGCGACGCGGCGGATGCCATCCGCGGGGCGTATCAGAAGGATGCCGCCCCCACCGAGGTGCTCCCCCTGTACGGCCGCCTCTCCGCTGCGGAGCAGCACCGCGTCTTCGAGCGCTCCACCGTCGCGGGCGTGCGCCGCCGCGTCATCCTCGCCACCAACGTCGCCGAGACGAGCCTCACCGTCCCCGGCATCCGGTACGTCGTCGACACCGGCACGGCGCGCATCTCGCGCTACAGCAACCGCTCGAAGATCCAGCGCCTGCCGATCGAGGCCGTCTCGCAGGCGTCTGCGCAGCAGCGATCCGGCCGCGCCGGTCGCACCTCGCCGGGCATCGCGATCCGGCTCTATTCCGAAGACGACTTCACCCGGCGCCCGGAGTACACCGAGCCCGAGATCCTGCGCACGTCGCTGGCATCCGTCATCCTGCAGATGCTCTCGCTCGGGTTCGGCGACATCCAGGCGTTCCCGTTCCTCACCCCGCCCGATTCGCGCGGTGTGAAGGCGGCGTTCGACCTGCTCGTGGAGCTCGGCGCGGTGAAGCTGCCCGCGCCCGGGTCGCGGTCCGCCGCCGCGTCGGATCGGGAGCTCGACGAGGGCGAGCGCGACGTGCGCGGCGACGGCGATCCGTCCCGGCAGCGGGACGGGCGCGGCGAGCGGTCCCGCGGGCGCGGCGACGATCGCGGCCCCCGCCTGACCGAGATCGGCCGCGAGATCGCGCGTCTGCCGATCGACCCGCGCTTCGCCCGCATGCTCATCGAGGCGCGGCGCGGCGACGTCACGTCCGAGGTGCTCGCGATCGTGTCGGGCATGTCGATCCAGGACGTGCGCGAGCGTCCCGAGGAGCGCCGCGAAGAGGCCGACCGCTTCCACGCGCGGTTCACCGACCCGACGAGCGACTTCCTCTCCCTGCTCAACCTGTGGGAGTACCTGCAGGAGAAGCAGGCCGAGCTCGGCTCGAGCGCCTTCCGGCGCCTGTGCCGCAGCGAGCACCTCAACTACGTGCGCGTGCGCGAGTGGATGGACGTGCACCGGCAGCTCCGGTCGCTCGGCGCGGAGCGCGGCGACGGCGGGAGGGCATCGGCGGGCGAGGGCGGGCGAGGCGGCGACGGGCGCGGGCGCGACGGTGGCACCGGGCGCGGCGGCGAGCGTGGCGGCAGCGAGCGCGGGCGCGGCTCGACGAACCATGTCCCACTTTCGGCGGGAACAGACCCCTCCAGGCCGCACAATTCGGGACACGGCTCGCACAATTCGGGACACGGCGTGCACAAATCGGGACACGGTTCGTCGAGCGAGCGCACCGCCCCCGAGGGGCACGCCGCGGGCGATGCCATCCACCGCGCGATCCTGTCCGGACTGCTCTCGCACCTCGGCATCCTCGACCCGCGCACGATGGCGCAGACGAAGGACCGCAAGGCCCCCGGCGAGACCCGCCCCGTCAAGGGCGAGTACATCGGCGCGCGCGGTGCCCGCTTCGCGATCTTCCCCGGGTCGGGGCTGAAGAAGAAGCGTCCCTCCGCGGTCATGGCGGCCGAGCTCGTCGAGACGTCTCGCCTGTTCGCCCGCACGGTGGCCGCGGTCGACCCGGCGTGGGCGGAGGAGCTCGCCCCCGACCTCGTGAAGCGCTCGCTGAGCGAGCCGCACTGGTCGAAGGATGCCGGCTCCGCCGCCGCCTACGAGAAGGTCACCCTGTTCGGGGTCGAGCTCGTCGGGCGACGCCGCGTGCAGCTCGCGCGGTTCGACCGTCCGCTCGCGCGCGAGATGTTCGTGCGCCACGCGCTGGTCGAGGGCGAGTGGGACCCCTCGGTGCTCGACAAGCGCCTCACGGCGTTCCTCCGCCGCAACCTCGAGCAGCGCCGCCTGCTCGAGAAGATCGAGGAGCGCGAGCGGCGCCGCGACATCCTCATCGGCGACGAGGCGGTGTTCGCGTTCTACAACGCCCGCATCCCCGCGGACGTCACCGACGTGCGCTCGTTCGAGGCGTGGTGGAAGGATGCCGTCCACCGTACGCCCCACCTGCTCGACCTGCGCGAGTCCGACCTCACCGGCGATCGGGCGCAGGGCGACGACCGCGCCTTCCCCGCACGGTGGCGCCAGGGCGATCAGACGCTGAACCTCGCCTACCGCTTCGAGCCGGGGGCGCCCGACGACGGCGTCACGGTCGTCGTGCCGCTGCCGCTGCTGGCGCAGCTGCGCCCCGACGGCTTCGACTGGCAGGTGCCCGGCATGCGCGACGAGCTCGTCACGGCCCTGTTGCGCGCTCTGCCGAAGACGATCCGCCGCAACGTCGTGCCCGCGGCCGACTGGGCCGAGAAATTCAGCGCCGAGCTGGCAGAGAAGGGCCCCGAGCACGCGAACGGTCTGCCGAAGACGACGCTCGTCGACGCCCTCGCGGCCCAGGTGCAGCGGGTCGCCAATCAGCGCGTGAGCGCGACCGACTTCGAGCTCGAGCGCGTCCCCGCGCACCTGCTGCCCTCGTTCCGCGCGGTCGACGCCCGCGGACGGGCGATCGGGAGCGACCGCGACCTGCGGGCCCTGCAGCGGCGCCTGGCCGACAAGGCCCGGTCGAGCGTCGAGTCGACCATCGCACGACCGGCGCAGAAGGCCGCGAAGGTCGCCGAGGCCTCTCCCGCATTCGCCGCCCGCGCGAAGCTGACAACGTGGGATCTCGACGAGCTCACCGAGGTCGTCGACACCCCGGTCGCCGGCGGTGTCGTGCGCGGCTACCCGGCGCTTGTCGACGACGGCGACAGCGTCACCCTGCGCGTGGAAGCCACCCCCGAGGATGCCGCGCGCCTCACCCGCGCCGGCATCCGCCGCCTGATGCTGCTCGCGGTCCCCTCCCCCGCCACCTACGTCCTCGACCACCTCACCGCGAACGAGAAGCTCGCGCTCGCGGCATCCCCGTACCAGAACGCGAAGGCGCTGATCGAGGATGCGCGCGTGGCCCTGGCCGACGACATCCTCGGGCGCGAGAGTCCGACCGGCGTCGTACGCGACAAGGCCGCGTTCGAGCGGGTGCGCGACGCGTTCTCCTCGGCCTCGGTCGAGCGCACCTTCCAGACGGTGTCGCTCGCCGCGAAGATCCTCCTCGCGCAGCGCGACGTCGAAAGGGCGATGAAGGATGCCGCATCGATCACGCTCCTCGGAGCCCTCAACGACGTGCGCGGGCAGGTGAAGGGCCTGCTGTTCCCCGGGTTCCTCTCACGCACCGGGCTGCCGCGCCTGCAGCACTACCCCCGGTATCTCGCCGGGGCGTTGGAGCGCGTGACGACCCTGTCCGACAACCCGGGCCGCGACCGCCAGCGCATGACCGAGTACGAGCGGGCCGCCGCGGGCTTCCTCGACGCCGGCGGCGCGGTGCCGCTCCCCGCCGACGCTCCCGCGAACCTCGTGCAGACGCGGTGGCTGCTCGAGGAGCTGCGCGTGAGCCTGTTCGCCCAGCGCCTCGGCACCGCCGAGCCGGTCTCTCCCCAGCGCATCGCGAAGGCCCTGAAGGGCGCATGAGTCGCGGACGTTCCGCGACTCCGAGCCCTGAGGAGGCGCCCCGGTGGCGGCCCACGCCGGCGGTCAGACGCCGAGCGCGGCGCCCCACTCGCGCAGCAGCGCCTCCAGTGCACGGCGGTCGGCCGGAGTCAGCGCCGCCAACATCCGCTCCTCGTTCTCGACGTGCGCGACCAACGCCTCGTCGATGACCCGCCGCCCCTCCGTCGTCAGCGCGATCACCCGCCCGCGGCCGTCGTCGTCGCTCGCGCTCCTGGACACGAGACCGGATGCCACGAGTCGGTCGACCCGCTTGGTCACGGCGCCGGTGGTCACCATCGTGTGGCGCGCGAGGTCACCGGGGGCGCACGCGTAGGGCTCCCCGCGCCGGCGGAGCGTGGCGAGGATGTCGAACTCCCCCTCCCCGAGTCCGAAGCGGCGGAAGACGGCGAGCAGCTCGGCCTCGAGCCTGTCGACGATCCGACTCATCCGCCCGATGATCTGCATGGGCGAGGCATCGACGTCGGGGCGCTCGGCGGCCCACTGGGCGACGAGTTCGTCGACGTGGTCGGTCATGGCATCCATGATACCTTCCGCGGAAACTATACTGTCTTCCATGGAAGATAAATGGCGTCTCGTCGCGATCACCGCCGTCGCCCCGATCGCCTGGGGCGCCACCTACGTCGTGACGCGGCACCTGCTGCCCGCCGACGCGCCCCTGTGGGGTGCGGCGCTGCGCGCCCTGCCCGCCGGACTCCTGCTCTGGGCGCTGGCCCGTCGGCGACCGCGCGGCGACTGGTGGTGGAAAGCGCCCGTCCTGGGCCTGCTCAACTTCGGCGCGTTCTTCGTGCTCGTCTACCTCGCCGCACAACTTCTTCCGTCGTCCATCGCCGCCTCCATCATGGCCCTGGCCCCGCTCGCCCTCGCGGGGCTCGCCTGGCCGCTTCTCGCCCAGCGTCCGACCGCGCGGTGGGCGGCCGGCGCGGTCCTCGGCATCGTCGGCGTTCTGTTGGTCGTCGGCCTCGGGGCGGGGTCGGTGTCGCCGGCCGGGGTCGTGGCATCTGCCATCGCCCTTCTCGCCTCCTCCTTCGGAGCGATCCTCACCACACGATGGCGCGACGACACTCCCCTGCTGGCCACGACCGCGTGGCAGCTCACCGCGGGCGGAATCGCACTCGTGGTCGCGGCCGGCCTCGTCGAGGGATCACCGCCGCGGATGGATGCCATCGGAGTGGCCGCCTACGCCGGGATCGCGGTGGTGGCCACCGCCCTGGCCTTCGTCTGCTGGTTCACGGGGCTCCGGCACCTTCCCGCCGGGACCGTCGGGATCATCGGACTGCTGAACCCCGTGACCGGGGTCGTCCTCGGGGTCGTCATCGGCGGGGAATCCCTCGCCGTGCTGCAGGCGGCCGGGATCGCCCTCGTCCTGCTCTCGCTGGTGATCGCCCGTCCCCGACGCACGAGCGACGGGCCCCTCCCCGCCGTTCGACGACGAGAAAGGGCCCCTCGAGAGCGCACCCGTCACGACGAGAGCGACACCTGACCCAGAGCGGCCTCGACATCGACCACGGCCTTCGCCGTCGACGACGAGCGCAGGCTGTTGTCGACGGAGCCGATGCCCTCGCGGTTCACGACGCGGTACTCGTCGTCGGGCAGCGTGATGTCCGCCGAACCCGCCGTCACCGACACCGTGGTCCGACTCGGCGTGGCCCCGCTGAGGCCCGCCGTCAGCTGGCCTCCGGCGACCTCGAACGACGCCGTGTCGACCCCCGCGATCTCGGCCGACGCGGCGCCTCCGGCGACGGTGATCTCGAGCGTCTCGGCGCTTCCCGCCATCTCGACCGCCCCGCCGGCGAGGTTCACCGTCAGCCCGCGCAAGTCGGCGTCGACATCGAGGGTGCCGCCCGTGACGTCGAAGCGCGCGTCGAGCGGCGTGTCCTTCAGGCTGCGGGGCAGGGTGAGCGTGGCGCTCGGACCCCGGTCCCAATCGATGAACGCTCCGCGGGGCGACGACACCCGCAGGCTGTCGCCCGTGCGCTCGAACGTCCACCCGCCGCGGCGCGCCCCGCCGGCATCCAAAGTCGCGTCCGCGACGTCGCCGTACTCGATCGTGAGGGATCCGCCCGCGACATCGGCCGTGAGATCGGTCAGTCCCCGGGCCGAGACGGACCCCGCGTCGATGTCGGATCGCGTATCGGCGAGCGTGGCCGCCGCGGTGATCGCCGTGCCGCCCACTGTGCCGACGAGAGCGCAGGCGCCCACGACGATCGTGACGATCGACACCGCGAGGGCGGTTCCGCGGCGCGAGGCCTGCGCCGGCGGAGGGGTCGGCTCGACGGGGGTCGGCTCGAGGGGGGTCTGCGTGGTCATGACGTTGCTCCGGTGTGGTCGTGGCCCAGGTGCACGAGGGCGGCGATGACGCGGCGGTTGCCGGTCTCGTCCTGCTCCAGGCCGAGCTTGGTGAAGATGGCGGTGATGTACTTCTCGACGCTGGCCTCGCTCACGAAGAGCGCGGCGGCGATGGCCTGATTCGACCGGCCTTCCGCGATCAGGGCGAGGACGCTCCGCTCCCGCTCGGTCAGGCTCTGCAGGCGCTCGTCGCGCCGGCGGCGGGCGAGCAGTTGCCCCACCACTTCGGGATCGAGCACGGTGGCTCCGCCGCTGATGCGGGCGACCGCGTCGAGGAAGTCGCGGACGTCGGCGACCCGGTCCTTGAGCAGGTAGCCGAGCGAGCCCTGTCCGTCGGCGATCAGATCGCTGGCGTACTGCTCCTCGACGTACTGCGAGAGGACGAGGACGGCGAGTCCCGGATGCCGGGACCTCAGCGCGATCGCGGCGCGGATGCCCTCGTCGGTCCAGGTGGGCGGGAGCCGCACGTCGAGGATGCAGAGCTCGGGCGCCGTCTGGGCGACCGCGGCTTCCAGCCCCTCCGCGTCGGGCAGGGCGGAGACGACCTCGTGGCCGTCGTCGGCGAGGAGGCGGACGAGCCCCTCGCGCAGCAGCACGGAGTCTTCGCAGATCAGGATGCGCACGGGACGCTCACCTCCACCGTCGTGGGTCCGCCCTGCGGGCTGTCGATGCGGGCGGTGCCGCCGGCCGCGGTCACGCGGTTGACGATGCCGTCGAGGCCACCGCCCGGGACGACGCGGGCGCCGCCCAGGCCGTCGTCCTCGACACGGGCCCACAGGGTCCCGTCCTCGCGGAGGCGCACGTGCACGCGGCACGCGGTCGCGCGGGAGTGCTTGGCCGCATTGGTCAGGGCCTCGGCGATCGAGAAGTACACCGCGGCCTCGGCCGGGCGACTGCACCGACGCGGCAGACGCACGTCGAGGTTCACGGGGATGTGCGACCGGGACGCGAGCGCCGAGAGGGCGGCATCCAGTCCCCGATCGTCCAGCACCGAGGCATGGATGCCACGGGCGAGCTGGCGCAGTTCGGTGATCGCCGACTTGGTCGAGGCGTGGGCCTCGGCGACGAGGGCCTTGGCGGTCTCGGGGTCGTCGTCGATCTTGGTCTGCGCGAGACCGAGGGTCATGCCGATCGAGACGAGCCGCGGCTGGACGCCGTCGTGCAGGTCGCGCTCGATGCGGGTGCGCTCGACCTCGGCCGCGCGGACGGCCCCGGCACGACGGGTGTCGGAGGTGCGAGCGCGCTCCTCGAGCTCCGCCTCGCGCGAGGGCACGAAGAGGGCACGGACGATCACGCCGTGCAGCACCGCCAGACCGATGATGGCGGCGAGGGATCCCAGGAACGCGAGGATGCCGACGAGCGGGGCGGCGAAACCCGCGAGCGGGAAGATCCCCAGGAAGCGCGTGTCGGGCCACCCGAAGATCGGGGCGACGGCGAGAGCGAGGCCCCACGCCGAGAGACCGGCCGCGGTGAGCACCACCAGCCCCAGAAGAGTCGCGATCGCGAACGAGGCCACCGCGCGCCACTGGCCCAGGTCGATGGCCTGCAGCCAGATCGTGTGGAGGAAGCCGACGAAACCGGAGCGGGGGCTCCGTCGCGGACGCAACCCCGGGAGGCCGAACCCGTAGAGACCGTCGACGCGTGCCCGCTCGAACCACGCCACCGCGAAGAGGGCGTAGACGAGGGCCACGAGGACGAGGACGCCGACGAGCATCGCGACGAGCAGTCCGAGGCCGCCGCCCAGCATGCCGAAGAGCGCGCTGAACACGATCGGCCCGACGAGGCCGAGTGCGGCCAGCTGGGCCGCCGCCCCGGCGATGCGACCGGGGGTGGCGATCCGCACGCGCGACGGCGCGGCGTCCGCGGGAGCCGAGGGCGGGAGGCTGTCGCTTATACACATC
>NZ_LDRT01000077.1 GCF_001476655.1 Microbacterium testaceum
CGAGGCGATGGACCGTGTGCAGTACACCCCGCACACGGTCCATCGCCTCGTCGCCGGCCACGGAGGCCACCTCGAGGCCGTCGAAGATCGTCCCTCCGCCGTCGTTGCCGACCACGACCTGCAGGCGCGGCTCATGCTCGCCCGGGGGCAGCAGCAGCGCCCCGAGGTCGTGGAGGAACGCGAGGTCGCCCAGCAGCACGCGCGTGACACCGGGGCGCTCCTCAATCTGACTCGCGAGGGCGATTCCCGTGGCGGTGGCGATCGTCCCGTCGATTCCCGCGAGGCCGCGGTTGGCGTGCACCGAGACCTTCTTGCCCGAAAGCAGCTCGTCGGCCACGCGCACGAGGCGCGACGACCCGAACATCAGGCGATCGTGCGGCCACGTCGCTCGCCACAGCGCGTCGACGAGCGCGGCGCGGTCGAGGGGGGCACGCATGACCTCGACCTCGGCGTTGATCGCGCCCAGGCGCTCGTGCGGCACGGCCGAGGCCAGGCCGTCGGCGTCGGGAGCGGGCGGCGACAGGTCCACGGCGGCGGCACGCGACGCGCGCATCCACTCGCCGAGCCACTCGCGGTCGGTCTCGCCGGCCGTGACGCGGACGGCATCCACTCCCTGCGTCGTGCCGTTGAGGTTGACCGGCTCGCCGGGGCCGCGCACCGCGATCACCTCGACGTCGTCACGGCCGAGGAGAAGCGCGACCTCGCGGCTGAGGGTGGGGTGCCCGAGGACCACGACCCGCTCGACGCGACCACCCAGCTCCGGGTCGCGCAGAAGCCCTCGGTACCCGTGCACGACGTGCCGGCCGAATCGGGCGCCGCTGACGATCTCGGCCACGAGCGGGAACCCGCCCCGGTGCGCGAGCTCTTCGGCGGCGGGACCGGCGTCGGCACCCGCCACCACGATGGTGCGGGGTCCGAGCTCGAGCGGGAAGGCCGCCTCGGTCTCGGGAGCGACATCGGCCACCCCGATCCCTCCACCCCCCTGGTAGAGAGCCCCGGATGCCTCGGCCTCGACGTCGCTCTCGGCCTCGGCCGGAGTCGCCCGCGGGCGCGCGGTCGACCGCTCGAGCAGCCACGTCGGGGCGGCACCGGCGAGCGGCTCACGCAACGGGACGTTCAGGTGGACGGGACCTGCGGCGCGCGCCCCCTCGCCGAGGGCGGCGGAGAGGGCCGTCGCGGCCACCGTGTCGAACTCGGTGGTCTGCTCGGCGGCGCCGTCGTGATCGACCGCGTCGGGGACGGGGAGATCGGCCTCGAACCGCGCGGCCGCGCGGAAGAGACCGGGCTGGCGCGTGGTCTGGTTCGCGCCCACGCCACGCAGCTCGGGCGGACGGTCCGCGGTCAGCAGGAGCAGCGGCACCCCCGCGTGGTGCGCCTCGAGAGCCGCCGGCAGCAGGTTCGCCACCGCGGTGCCCGAGGTGCAGACGACCACCGCCGGCATGCCGGTCTCGCGACCGATGCCGAGGGCGGTGAATCCGGCGACGCGCTCGTCGATCCGTACGTGCAGGTGCACGAGGCCGGCGCGCTCCAGGTCGGCCGCGACCAGGGCAAGGGCCTGCGAGCGCGAACCGGGACTCACGACGATGTGGCGGACACCCCGCGAAACCAGGCCGGCCAGAAGAGCGGCAGCAGCGTCGGTGGAGGGCGCCGCGGCGCGCTCAGCAGTCGTGCTCACGGTTCAGCTGACGGCGCCGCGCTGTCCGCGGGCATCGTCGTCGCCGGGGTCGTCCCCGGTCCTTGGGCGCTTGTCGCGCGGGTCATCGGCCTCGGAATCGAGCTGCGCCAGCTCTTCCTCGAGACGTCGGATGCGTTCGTCCTGGTCGGCGCGCGCCGCGGGGGACAGACGCCCCAGGAATTCGGGGTCGTCATCGGGAGCACGTCGCAGCACCGCGCCACCCGCCCGACCGCGGCCGACGACGAACCACAGGACGCCGCCGAGCACCGGCAGCAGGATGACGATGACCATCCACGCGCCTTTGCTGACGCCGCGGTGTCGCGTCGAGGGCTGCACGGCGCAATCGACGATCGTGTAGACCCAGAAAGCGGTCGCCACGAGCGCCAGGATGAGAAGCAGCCGTGCCATGGACCAATCTTACGTGCGCCGGCTGGACACGGGCCGGGCGCCGACGGCGCACGCCCGCGCCGTAGAATGAGGAGATGCGTGCTCGCTCGGCCCTCGTCTACACGGTGCTGCGATTGCTCGCCTTCGTCGTGCCGCTCGGCATCCTGCTGCTGTTTCCGGTGTTCCAGGAGTTGCCGTGGCTCGCCGCCGTCTTCGCCGCGCTGATCGGGCTCAGCCTGTCGCTGCTCTTCCTCCGCCGCCCGCTCGATCAGGTCACCGGCGGTCTCGCCGAGCGACGTGCGGCGCGCGCCGCGAGCGGTCGCCGCACCGGCGCCGAAGCGGACGCCGACGCGGAGGACGCGGTGCTCGATGCCTCGGCACCCGCGACCGACAGCTCCGCCGAACCCGCGAAGCCCGACGCGACCGAACGCTGAGCCTCAGGCCAGGAACGCCCAGAACAGCAGCGCCCCGTAGGCGACCGAGGTGAAGCTCGTGACCTGCAGCGCCGTGATCAGTTCGCGCGGCGTCCGGTAGGTCCACACGATCAGCACGGACGACAGCGCGCCCAGCAGCGCGATCATCGTGAGCCACGCGACGGGGTAGAACAGCGCGAGGAACGCCGAGATCCCGAACGGCGCGAGCACGAACAGCGTGAACAGCGCCTGGGTCGCGCGGCGACCGATGAGCACCGAGAGGGTGCGCTTGCCGGCGAGGCGGTCCTGATCGATGTCGCGGAGGTTGTTGGCCAACAGCACCGCGCACGCCAGCAGACCCGCGGCGACCGCGCCGAACCAGGCCTCCTGCGGGATCGCCTGCACCTGCACCCAGGTGGTCCCGATGGTCGCGACGAGACCGAAGAACACGAAGACGAACAGCTCGCCCATCGCGTTGTAGCCGTAGGGACGCTTTCCTCCGGTGTAGAACCAGGCCGCGACGATGCAGACCGCGCCCACCGCGAGCAGCCACCACTGGCCCGTGCGCACGACGATCGCGAGACCCACGATCGCGGCGAGCGCGAAGAACGCCAGCGCGACGAGGAGCACGGTGCGCGGCTTCGCCTTCTTGCCGCCGGTCAGACGCCCCGGCCCCACGCGCACGTCATCGGTCCCCCGGATGCCGTCGCTGTAGTCGTTGGCGTAGTTGACGCCGATCTGCAGGGCGAACGCCACCGCGAGGCACGCGAGGGCGAGCGCCCAGTGGAACTGATCGTCGACGAGGGTCGCCGCCCCCGTACCGATCAACACCGGGGTGATCGCGAGCGGCAGCGTCCGCAACCGCGCGGCGGCGACCCAGTCACGCGCCGTCGCGGGGGCGACGGCCTGCGGAGCCCCGCTCTTGTGCTTCTGGGGGTTGCCGTGGGGACGACGCTTCTGTGCCGGACGCGAACGCTTGCGAGACTGTGCTGCCACGGAGGGTCATCCTAAGCCCGCCCCGCCGAACCGCCGTGCCAGGGCCGCGCGATCGGGCTTGCCGGAGGTCAGGGTCGGGAGCTCGTCGACAGCGATCACGCGCGCCGGGCGTGCCACCGGCCCCACCTCTGCGGCCACGGCGTCACGCACGCGCGCGAGCGTCTCGTCCTCGGCGTCGGGGGCGAGCCCCGGGACGATCACCGCGGAACCCTGCCCCCACATGGCATCCGCGATCGCGATGACCACCGCCGATTCGAGACCACGGATGCCGCGCACCGCCGCCTCCACCCGATCCAGCGACACATTCACCCCGCCCGAGACGATGACGTTGTCGAGGCGACCGGTCACGCGCAGCACCCCGTCGACGATGTCGCCCCCGTCCCCGGTGCGGTACCAGCGTCGCCCCTCGTCGTCGACAGGGAACACGGATGCCGTGCGTTCGGGCTCGCCGAGGTAGCCGTCGGCGAGCGAGGGGCCGGACAGCCGTACCTCCCCGTCGACGATCGCGAGATCGACGCCGTCGAGCGGGACCCCGTCGTACACGCAGCCGCCGCTCGTCTCGGTCGAGCCGTAGGTGCGCACGATACGCGCCCCCGCCGCCAGGGCCCGCTCCCGCACTGCGGGAGCGAGGGCCTGACCGCCGATGAGGATCGCCTCGAACGAACGCAGAGCCTGGGCGACCGTGCCGTCGTGCTCCGCGGCATCCAGGAGTCTCTGCAACTGCGCCGGGACGAGGGAGGTGTAGCTCGGAACGCGAGCTCCGCCCTCGTGCGAGGCCATGCCGAGAGCGGCCGCCGCGAAGGGTTCGGGGCGGAAGGGACCGGCGACGACAGCGGGCTCGCGGTCGGCGAGCAGGGCGCGGACGATCACCTGGACGCCGGCGACGTAGGTCGCGGGCACCGCGAGCAGCCACGCGCCCTCGCCGATGCGCGCGGCGGTGGCATAGGCACTGCTGATCAGGGCATTGCGGGAGATCACGACCGACTTGGGTACCCCGCTCGATCCGGAGGTCGTCACGACCGCCGCGGTCCCCGCGGGGACCTCGGTCGGCAGACCCACCCCGCCGAGGGCGACCGCGGGACCGGCGCCGAGCACCGCCGCCCGCAACGCCCGCAGGACATCGCGGGGATCACCGGATGCCGGAGGCTCGAGCCTCACGAGCGGACTCCGGCGCTCAGTAGTGCCACGGCACGTCGGACCAGTCGGGGTCGCGCTTCTCGAGGAAGGAGTCGCGTCCCTCAGCCGCCTCGTCGGTGCCGTAGGCCAACCGGGTCGCCTCCCCGGCGAACACCTGCTGCCCCACGAGACCGTCGTCGACGGCGTTGAAGGCGAACTTCAGCATGCGGATCGCCGTCGGCGACTTGGTCAGGATCGTGCGGGCCATCGCGATCGCCTCGCGTTCGAGCTCGGCGTGCGGAACGACACGGTTGACGGCCCCGAGCTCGTACGCGCGCTGCGCGGAGTACTCCTCGGCGAGGAAGAAGATCTCGCGCGCGAACTTCTGGCCGATCTGACGCGCGAAGTAGGCCGAGCCGTAGCCGGCGTCGAACGATCCGACATCGGCATCCGTCTGCTTGAAGCGCCCGTGCTCGGCACTCGCGATGGAGAGGTCGCACACGACGTTGAGCGAGTGGCCGCCGCCCGCGGCCCACCCGGGGACGACGGCGATGACGACCTTGGGCATGAAGCGGATGAGGCGCTGCACCTCGAGGATGTGCAGGCGACCGGCACGGCCCGGGTCGTGGACGACGTGCTCCTCGTGCGAGTACTTGTACCCGTCGCGGCCACGGATGCGCTGGTCGCCGCCGGAGCAGAATGCCCAGCCGCCGTCCTTCGGGCTCGGGCCGTTGCCCGTCAGCAGCACGACCCCGATGCGGTGGTCCTGGCGCGCGATGTCGAGCGCCGTGTAGAGCTCGTCGACCGTGTGCGGGCGGAAGGCGTTGCGCACCTCGGGACGATCGAACGCGATGCGCGCGATCCGGCCGTCGGTGCTGACGTGCGCGGTGATGTCGGTGTATCGCTCGGCACCGGGCGCGAGGGTCCACTCGGCGGGGTCGAAGAGTTCGGAGACGGTCATGGGAACCTCCCTGCGCACGTTGCGGATACGACGCGCGCAAGTTCTAGCGTACGGTGGATGCAATTAATCCGGCATGGAACACAGGAATAAAAGCCGCGAAGACAACGAACTTGTCGTCATGCACGCAAATATTTCCATCTCGATAGACAAATGAGAGGACCATGACAGACAAGTACACGATCCCTCGCTTGGACTTCGAGTCGCAACTCGTGGCGATCCTGTTCGAGATCGAACGGCTTCGCTCTGACATCGGCACCGGAGACACCCCGCGAGACACCTCTCTCGAGTTGCATCACCTGTTCGACGTCGTCATGAGCGTCGTATCCGCACGAATCGAAGGCAACCGCACGACGGTCTACGACGCCCTGGACCAGATCGAGAGCGGCGTCTCATCCACCGCGGATCAGCTCGGCGAGATCAAGAACATCGCCGAGACCGCGCGGTTCATCGACAGTCTGCCCGCCGACGCCGCACTCACGCACGGCCTCATCCGAGAGATCCATCGCCGTACCGTCGACGGGCTCGTCCGCGAGGGCGACCCGACACCGGGTTCTTATCGCGAGGTCGACGTCGCGATCACCGCATCGAGCCATACTCCGCCGAGTTGGGTGACCGTTCACGCCGAGATGTCGGCGCTGCTCGACTTCGCCAACGAAGACCGCCCGCTCCACGAGCAGATGTTGCAGATCGCCATCGCTCATCACCGCTTCGTGTGGGTCCACCCGTTCCGCAACGGGAACGGGCGCGTATCGCGCCTCTTCACCTACGCGATGCTGCGAAAGACGATCTTCGCGACGCGCGGCTACAGTGCGCTCAATCCGACGGCGGTCTTCGGCAACGACCGTGACGCCTACATCTCTGCCCTCGAACGAGCGGACGACCTGACCGCGGACGGAACGATCGCGTGGGCCGAATTCTTCGTGGCAGGCATCCGGGACGACGTCGCGCGGCTGATCGAACTTCAACGTCACGCGTTCGTCATCGACCGCCTGGTCGGGCCCGCCCTCGACAGCCTGCTGCATGACGGCGTGGTCAGCCGAGAAGCTCACGCCGCGTTGCGTGTGACTCTGGAGCGGGGCGTCGTGAAAGCCGGCGATCTCGAAGAGGCGGTGCGCGGTAGCGCCGCACACCGCTCCCGCTTCATCCGTGGGCTCCGGGAACGCAATCTTCTGCAGTACGCGGAGGAGGGGCCGCGCTTCTACCGGCTGTCCCTGTCGCGCGGCCCCCTCGCACCGAGACTCATCCGTCGACTGGACGCACTCGGCTACCTGCCTCGCATGCTCGCCGACGACTGAGCGATCAGCTGTTCCTACGCGTTCTTGCTTCCTACGCGTTCTTGCCGTCGCGCCAGGTCAGCCAGCGCTCGATGAGCGAGTAGTCCCACTCGGGACCCGAGAAGCCGAGCGTGAACAGGCGCGTACCGGCGTCGAACAGCGCGTCGGCGTCGGACTCGTCGCGGTCCTTCAGCTCGTTCGAGACGACGAGGCCCGAGAGGTCGCGCCCCTCGGTCTCGGCCCACTTCTCGATGACACCGAGCTTGTGGGGCAGCTCGTCGGGAGTGACGAAGCTGTGCCAGATGTCGGCGTGCCGCGCGACGATGCGGAGGGTCTTCTGCTCGCCCTTGCCGCCGATCATGACGGGGATGTGACGCGTCGGTGCGGGGTTGAGCGTGCCCCAGCGGGCGACGATGCGGTCGAGGTCGGTCGCGAGGGCATTCAGACGGGAGCCCGCGGTGCCGAACTCGTAGCCGTACTCGTCGTAGTCACGCTCGAACCAGCCCGAGCCGGTGCCGAAGATGAATCGCCCCGTGTCGCCGCCCTTCTTGCTGATGTGGTCGATCGTGCGGGCCATGTCGGCCTGCAGGTCGGCATTCCGGTAGCTGTTGCAGTTGACCAGCGCGCCGAACTCGACGCGCTCGGTCTGCTCGGCCCACGCCGCGAGCATGGTCCACGACTCGAAATGCTCGCCGTCGGGGTCACCGTAGAGGGGGAAGAAGTGATCCCAGTTGAAGAGGATGTCGACCCCCATCTCTTCCAGACGGAAGACGGCGTCGCGGATGTCGGAGTACTGGACGTGCTGCGGCTGGATCTGGACGCCGAGGCGGACCGGAGTGTCGAAGAGCATGGCGTCAGCCTATTCCCGACCGCCGACACGGGGGCCAGGATGGGGAGATGAGCACCGCCCCCCTCCCCCCGATCGACGACATCCTCGCCACGGCGCGGGTCGTCGCCCTGCCGCTTGCCGCCCGCTTCCGCGGCGTCGAAACCCGCGAGGCGGTCGTGTTCGAGGGACCCGAGGGCTGGACGGAGTTCTCGCCTTTCGTGGAGTACTCCGACGCCGAGGCGGCGACGTGGCTCGCGGGTGCCCTCGACTTCGGCTGGAATCCCGCGCCGTCACCTCGACGCGACGCGATCCCCGTCAATGCCACGATGCCGGCCGTGGCGGCATCCGAGGTCCCGCGGATCCTGGCCCGCTACGACGGATGCCGGACGGTCAAGGTCAAGGTCGCCGAGGCGGGGCAGGTGCTCGACGAGGACGTCGCGCGGGTGCGCGCGGTGCGCGCGGCGATGGGTCCCGAGGGTCGCGTGCGGATCGATGCGAACGGCGCGTGGAACGTCGACGAGGCCGAACGAGCCGTGCACGCCCTGGCCGCATTCGACCTGGAGTACATCGAACAGCCCTGCGCCGAGGTCGAAGAACTCGCGCAGCTGCGCGAGCGCATCGCCTACCTCGACATCCCGATCGCCGCCGACGAGAGCGTGCGCAAGGCCGATGATCCGCTGCGGGTCGCGCGGTCGGGGGCGGCGGATCTTCTCGTCATCAAGGCCCAACCGCTCGGCGGGGTACGCGCGGCGCTGGACGTCGTCGCGCAGGCGGGACTGCCCGCGGTGGTCTCGAGCGCTCTGGACACGTCGATCGGACTCTCGATGGGCGTCGCCCTGGCCGCGGCGCTTCCCGCGCTCGACTACGACTGCGGGCTCGGCACCGCCGCGCTCTTCACGGCCGACGTCGTGGCATCCCCGCTCCGCGCCCGGGACGGAGTCCTGCCCGTCGAACGGCCCCGCCCGACGGCCGCCGATCTCGACCGTGTCGCGGCCGACGACGATCGTCGGCAGTGGTGGCTCGACCGGCTACGGCGCTGCCACGCCGCGCTCCTGCTCACTCGAGGATGAGACCGACCACCTGAGACAGCCGTTCGGCGAGTTGTCCACGCGAGAGTGTCGCCGCCTGATGGGTGATCAGAGCGGTCTCCGACGTCGAGATCCACACGGCCAGCAGCAGTTCCGTCGCCACCTCGGCGGGCACGCGCAGCGACAGTCCCCGAGCGTCGGCGATGTCGCGAACGAGCTGCGTGACGCTCTCTCCCAACCCCTGGTTCAGCGCCAGGTAGGCCTCGGCGAACTCGGGGTTGCGCAGCGCCTGCAGACGCGTCTCCGCTCCGAGGAGCACATCGAGACGGTCCTCGCCGGTCGCCTCGAGCACCTCCTGGACGAGTTGCAGGACATCGCCTGCCCCTTCGAGCCCTCGGTCCTCGATCGACGTCACGCGCGCGCGGACCGCGGCGATGGTCGTCTCGGCGGACCGCGCGCACAGCGCGAGGAACAGCTCCTCCTTCGAGGCGAAGTTCGAGTAGAAGGCGCCGCGGGTGAATCCCGCCCGCTCGCAGATGGCCTCGACCGAGGCGGCGTCGATGCCGACTTCCGCGAACATCTCGGCCGCGGCGTCCATGAGGCGCGTCCGGGTGTTCTCTCGTCGCCGTGACGGCGCCGGGACGGTATCGGTCATCCGCGTTCTCCTGCTTCACACGCGAGACTCAGGTTGGAGTCTCCTTCTGGCGATTACGATACATTGTTGTATCCGATACGGCGATGTATCGACTGTCCGCCGATCGTGGGAGCCGCCACCGTGTCAACCTTCCTCTACACCCTGGGTCGCTGGTCGTTCCGCCACCCCTGGCGTGTCCTGTCCGCGTGGCTGCTCATCCTCGTGCTCGCGGGTGGCGGCGTCGCCCTGCTCGCCAAGGGAACGGACAACACCTTCACCATCCCCGGCACCGAATCGCAGGCCGGTCTCGAGATGCTGGACCGCACGTTCCCCCAGGTGAGCGGTGCCAGCGCCGAGATCATCGTCGTCGCAGCCGATGGCGCGAGCGTGCGCGATCAGGCGTATCAGGATGCCATCGAGAAGACGACCACCGAGGTCGGCAAGCTCGACTTCGTCGAGGCCGTCACCGACCCCTACGACGCGAACATCTCGGGCAGCATCGCGGACGACAACCGCGCCGCGATCGTCCGCATCCAGTTCGCGGGTGAGGCGTCCGCCGTCCCGAAGGCGACCGAGGACGCCCTGCACGAGGAGACGACCGCCCTCGGCTCCGCCCTCCCGTCCGGCTCCCAGGCCATCCTCGGCGGACAGCTCTTCGCCACCGAGATTCCTGGTGCGTCCCTCACCGAGGCGCTCGGTGTCGTGATCGCGGCCCTCGTGCTCATGGTGACGTTCCGCTCCTTCCTCGTGGCCGGGATGCCGCTGGCCACCGCCCTGCTCGGCGTCGCCCTCTCGGTGGCCCTGATCTTCATCGCCACCGGTTTCGCGACGGTGTCCTCGACCACTCCGCTGCTGGCGGTGATGCTCGGACTCGCCGTCGGCATCGACTACGCGCTGTTCATCGTGTCGCGACATCAAGACCAGACCCGCGCGGGGATGGACCCCGAGGAGTCCACCGCCCGCGCGGTGGGCACCGCGGGTTCCGCCGTCGTGTTCGCCGGGATCACGGTCCTCATCGCCCTCATCGGCCTGGGCTTCGCGAACATCCCCTTCCTCACCACGATGGGGATCGCGGCATCCGTCGCCGTCGCCATCGCCGTGTGCGTCGGGCTGACCCTCACCCCGGCCTTCCTCGGCTTCGCCGGTCACCGCGTGGTCGGGTGGGGCTTCGCGAAGCCGAAGAAGCAGTCGCGCCGTGCTCGTGCGGCCGCGGGCCCTGCCGACGAGGCGGCGGTGGCGGCCGCCGCCGCGGCCGACGCCGCCGAGCGTGAGAAGAAGGCGGAGACCGCGTCGATCCGCGCCCAGCGCAACGGCCCGGCTCGTCGCTGGGTCGGCCTTGTGACCCGGCATCCCGTCGTCACCACCGTCGCGGTCATCGGACTGCTCGGGGTCACGGCGATCCCCGCCGCGAGCCTCGCCCTCACCCTGCCCAACGCCGGACAGCTGCCGGCGGGCAACCCCGCTCGCGTCGCGTACGAGCTCACCGACGAGTACTTCGGCCCCGGCGCCAACGGCCCGCTGATCATGACCGGCACGATCGTCACCTCGAACGATCCGCTGAACCTCATGAAGGACATCGGCGACGAGATCGCGAAGATCCCCGGCGTCGCCCAGGTCGCTCTCGCGACGCCGAACCAGACCGCCGACACCGGGATCGTGCAGATCATCCCCGAGACGGCCCCGGACGACCCGCGCACCGCCGACCTCGTGCGGGAGCTCCGTTCGCAGGAGCAGCGCCTGTACGACGAGTTCGGCGTGCGCCTGCTCGTGACCGGCTACACCGCCGTCACGATCGACATCTCCGACCAGCTCGGCGCCGCCCTCCTCCCGTTCGGCGTCTTCGTGGTCGGCCTCTCGCTGGTGCTGCTGATGATCGTGTTCCGCTCGATCTGGGTGCCGCTGACCGCCGCGGGCGGGTACCTCCTGTCGGTCGCCGCGTCCTTCGGCGTCGTGGCCGCGGTGTTCGAATGGGGGTGGTTCGCCGACGCCCTGCACGTGGCCAAGGTCGGCCCGATCATCAGCTTCATGCCGATCGTGGTGATGGGCGTGCTCTTCGGCCTCGCGATGGACTACCAGGTCTTCCTCGTCTCGCGCATGCGAGAGGACTACGTCCACGCGAATCGCGAGGGCCGCACGCCTCGAGAGGTCGCGCTCGGTGCCGTCCGCAGCGGCTTCGTGGGCTCGGCTCGCGTGGTCGTCGCGGCGGCCGTCATCATGTTCGCCGTCTTCGTCGCGTTCGTGCCCGAGGGCGACTCGAGCCTGAAACCGATCGCCCTGGGCCTCGCCGTCGGTGTCGCCGTCGACGCGTTCCTCGTCCGCATGACGCTCGTTCCGGCCGTGCTGGCCCTCCTGGGCGACAAGGCCTGGTGGATGCCGCGCTGGCTCGACCGCCTGCTGCCGAAGCTCGACGTCGAGGGCGAGGCGGTCGAGCGCGAGGTGCGCCTGGCCGACTGGCCGAGCGAGCCCGCGATCGCCGTCGCCGCCGATGAGCTGAGCGCCCCCGGTTCTACGGATGCCGAGGAGCCGGTGTTCCGCGACATCTCGCTGCGCCTCGGCTACGGCGGCACCCTGTTGGTCACCGGCGAGAGCCGCACGACCCGCACCCTGCTGCTCGCCTTCTCGGGGCGCCTCGCCGGAATCGAGGGGCGGTTGCGCGTCGACGGCCTACTGGTGCCCGAGCGCGCGGGAGCCGCCCGGGCCCGCGTCGGGGTGGCCCTCCTCGACGACACGGCCGACGCGGCACGCACGGTGGCCGACGCCGTGGGGCGCGGTACGCGCATCGTGGTCGTCACAGACGTCGACCGTCTCGATGACGACGCCCGCGACGAGGTGGCGCACGTGCTGCGGCGCGCGGCGACCGAGGCACGCGAACGCTCCGGCGACGCGTCGTCACCGTTCACGCTCATCGTCTCGGCGCGCGACGAACGCCGGGCCCTCGCGCTCCTGTCCCAGGCCCTGCGCCCCGACGTGGCATCCCTCGCCCTCCCGACGCCGCGTCGGCACCACACCGAACCCGAAACCTTCGCCGATCTCTCCGAGGTGTTCGCATGACTCTCCCCGTCGAGCGCTCGCGCTCCCGCCGCCCCGTGACCTGGCGCACCCTCGTCGGGGTGCTCCTGTTGCCGGCCGTGATCGGCGGCATCCTCGTCGGTGCGCTGTACAACCCCACCGACCGGCTGCAGAACATCACGGCCGCGATCGTCAACGACGACAAGGCCGTCGAGCTCAACGGACAGCTCGTGCCGCTCGGTCGCCAGCTCACCGGCGGACTCGTCAAGGGAGCCGATGACCAGTCGAGCAACATCGACTGGGTCATCTCCAACGACTCCGACGCCGCCGCGGGGCTCAAGGACGGCACCTACACCGCGGTCGTGACGATCCCCGAGAACTTCACCGCCGCTTCCCTCTCGACGCGACCCGGCGAGACTCCGGTCAAGGCGACGATCGGGGTCGTCACCGCGCCGAACGCGCGCGTGGTGGACGGCGCGATCACCGCGACCCTGGCATCCACCGCCACCAGCGTCTACGGCAGCGAACTGTCGTCGCAGTACCTCAAGAACGTCTTCCTCGGCTTCACGAAGCTGAGCGACCAACTCGGCACGGCCGCCAGCGGGGCGCACCAGCTCGCCGACGGCGCCGGGCAAGCCGCAACCGGCGCGAACGGGCTGCGCGATGGCCTGGGGCAGCTCTCGAGCGGGGCGGGCGACCTCTCGACGGGTCTCGGTCAGCTGGCCACCGGTGTGGGCTCGCTCTCCGGCGGCGTCGGCCAGCTCGCGACGGGAGCAGACCAGCTCTCGGGCGGCGTCGGCCAGCTCGCCACCGGCGCCGGCGCGCTCTCGGGCGGCGTCGGCCAGCTCGCCACCGGCGCCGATCAGCTCTCCGGCGGCGTCGGACAACTCGCCACCGGCGCCGACCAGCTCTCCGGCGGCATCGGACAACTCGCCACCGGCGCAGACGGCCTGGCGAAGGGCGCCGGGCAACTCTCCGGCGGCATCGACGGCCTCGCCAGCGGAGCGGACGACCTTTCTCGTGGCGCGACGAAGCTCGCTGACGGTACACGTGAGGCCGCCACCGGGGTCGGCGATCTCGCCACCGGTGCTGACAAGATCGCGAACGGAAACCGCCAGCTCGCGACCAAGGTCAACGAGATCGCGGATGCCATTCCCCCGGGCTTTGCACAGACCGCCGAGGATGTGGCTGCGGCGGCACCGAAAGTGAGCGAGGCGCTGAGCACGGCGGCGGGAGACCTGCAGCGTCTCGCCGACGGGTGCGACGCCGCCGCCACTCCCGAACTGTGCGCGCAACTGCGCGCCGCGTCCGACCGCGCCAACGCCGAGCTCCCCAAAGCGCAGCAGACCGTCACGGACATCGGCACGATCGCCGGTCAGGCAGCCCAACTCCCCGCGGGAGTCCGAGCAATCGCCGACGCCAACTCGCAGCTCGCGGACGGGGCCGATGCGCTCGCCGACGGAGCCCGGAAGGCGCAGACGGGTGTGAACACGCTTGCCGGCGGAATCGATGGTCTCGCCAGCGGAGCAAGCGACCTCGGCTCCGGAGCGCGTCAGCTCGGAACCGGCGCCTCGCAGCTCGGCTCGGGCGCGTCGCAACTCGCGAGCGGCCTCGGTCAGACGCGCGAGGGGGCTGCTCAGCTTGCTGACGGGGCGCAAAGCGCTGCGGGCGGCGCCAGCCAGCTCGCCGACGGAGCGCAAACGGCTGCGGGCGGCGCCAGCCAGCTCGCCGACGGCGCGCAGACCGCTGCCGCCGGCGCGGGCGCCCTCGCGACCGGCGCCCGCACGGCCGCCGATGGGGCGGGGCAGCTCGTCACCGGTGCGGACGGCGCCGCGGGAGGCGCCGCGAAGCTCGCAGACGGAGCCCAGGGCGCCGAGGACGGTGCCGGCCAGCTCGCCGACGGCGTGGGGCAGGTGGCATCCGGAACGTCGTCGCTGGCCTCCGGGCTCGACAGCGCCGTGTCGCAGCTGCCGACGTACTCGGATGCGCAGGCGACGAGCCTCGCCGACGTGGTCGCCGATCCCGTGTCGGCCACCGGCGTCAGCGACTCGCTCTTCGGGGGTGCGGCCGTGCCGCTGCTCGCGATGGCCGTGCTGTGGTTCGGGGGGCTGGCGTCGTTCGTGGCCTTCCAGGCGGTCTCGGCACGAGCGCTGACGAGCCGTCGTCCCTCGGCTCTGGTCGCGCTCCGCGGCTTCGCGCCGGCGGCCCTCGTCGGTGCCGTGCAGGGTCTGCTGGTCGCGGGAGTGGTGCAGGTGGCATCCAAGTACGACTGGGGCGACTGGGCCTTGTTCGCGCTCGTGGCCGTCGCGGCGGGCGTCGCGTTCGCCGCGGTGCACCAGGCCCTGGTCGCGCTGTTCGGCGGAGCGGGGCGATGGATCGCCGCGATCATCGGCAGCCTGGCTCTCGCCGCGACGATCGTCTCGACGGTGCCGCCGGTGCTGGCGGCCCTGGCGTCGCTGCTGCCGACCTCGCCGGCGTACACCGCGATGCTCGGCACCCTCACGTCGGCCGGCGGCGTCGGTGCCGGCATCGCCGGACTCGCGGTCTGGGCCGTGCTGGCGCTCGTCGTGACGACCCTGGTGGTCGTGCGGCGCCGCACGACCTCGGCTCGCGCAGCCGCCGCGCTCGCCGCGGCGTAGACGGGGGCTCCCTCGCCCCCGTCTCCTTCGTTGAGTGTCCAAAACACGCCGTAACCGCCACCTCCATAACGGCGTGTCTTGGACACTCGACGGGGTGCGGCCATACACGACGCGATGCGAGCAGACGGAGCGACTCCTTCTGCACAGGGCGGTGTCCTCTCCACAGGTGAGAGTGAGTCGGTGAGGCGCTGGACGGAAGTCCGGTGAGATGGCGCAATGCGACGACCCCGGCCCCTGCCCGTCAACCTCGGTGCGGCGTTCCACGTGAAGGATGCCGACGAACTCGAGGTCCCGCGCCGCCGACTGATCGCGCGCGATCTGAACGCACCATTCCACGGCGTGCGCGCATCTGCGGATGCGCCCCAAGACTCCGTCCTCGAACGCTGTCGCACCTACCTCCCCAGACTGCGCCCGGGCCAGTTCTTCAGCCACGCGACAGCAGCACGCCTCTGGGGAATGCCGTTGGCTTTTCGGCACGACGAGACTCTTCACGTCAGCGCCGTCCCTCCCGCCAGAGAGCCGCGCACGAAGGGCGTTGTGGGTCATCGCCTCGCCCTCCCTCTCGACGAGATCACGACGCTCGATGGCCTACCCGTCACAGCGAAGGTCGCGACCTGGACTCACCTTGCCGCGGTCGTCAGCGAGGCCGACCTCGTGGCGATCGCGGACTGGCTCCTCGCCCACGACGTTCCCCCTTCCGCCCTCTCGGCGGCCGCGGGAAAGCACCGCCACCGGGGCATCATCGCCCTGCGGTCAGCCGCGCACCTCGCCCGCCCCGGGTCGGAATCGCCACGCGAGTCGCACGTCCGACTCATCCTCGTCCGGGCGGGACTCCCCGAACCCGACCTGAACTGGACGCTCCGCGACCCGTCTGGCGCGTTCGTCGCCCGGCTCGACATGGCCTATCCCGACCACCGCGTGGCCGTCGAGTACGACGGACGACAGCACGCGGACGCCCAGCAGTTCCGGAAGGATGCCGATCGCTGGCGCGCTATCGCTGCGCGGGGATGGACCCTCATCCGCGTCGTCGCCCACCACCTCGAGTACCCCGAACGCGACGTCGTGGCCCCGGTCACGGCTGCGCTGCGCACAGCCGGCTGGCGCCCCTGAGACGCCCCACCCCGTTGAGTGTCCAAGACACGCCGTAACTCGACTCAGTGTTGCGGCGTGTCTTGGACACTCAACGGGCGCGCGGGCGCGGGGGCGCGGGCGCGCGGGGCGCGGCGGCGCCCTGGCCTACTGGGTCAGACCGCTGTACGCGTGCAGGCCCTTGAAGAAGACGTTGACGATCGTGAAGTTGAACAGCACGGCCGAGAAACCGATGATCGACAGCCAGGCGGAGCGGGTTCCGCGCCAGCCGCGCGTCGCGCGGGCGTGGATGTACCCGGCGTACAGGACCCAGATCACGAACGTCCAGACTTCCTTGGTGTCGAAGCCCCAGAAGCGACCCCAGGCGTCGTTCGCCCAGATCGCACCGGCGATGAGCGTGAAGGTCCAGAAGATGAACCCGATGATCGCGAAGCGGTACGCGAGGGACTCGAGGGCGTCCGCCGAGGGCAGCGTCCGCAGGAAGCTGCGGCGACCGGCGGCCTCGACAGGCGCACCGATCAGCTTGCGCTCGCGTCGCGTCTGCAGGAGCTGCACGACCGACAGCCCGAACGCGAGGGCGAACAGCGAGGTCGCGAGGATCGCGACGAAGACGTGGATGACGAGCCAGACCGACTTCAGCGGGTCGGCGAGCGGCGTCACGTCGACGTGGTACGCCAGGGTCGCGCCACCGAGCAGCACGATCGCGAGGCCCGAGATGAACGACCCGAGGAAGCGCAGGTCGTACCGCGTCAGCGAGATGAGGTAGACCATCACGATGAGCAGCAGGCCCGTGAGGGCGAACTCGTACATGTTCGACCACGGCACGCGCCCCGCGGCGAGACCGCGGAGGACCGTCGCGGCGAGGTGGAACAGGAACGCCAGCGCGGTCAGCGCCGTCCCCATGCGCGCCCACAGATACCGCGGCTTGTCGGTGAACGAGGGACCGGATGCCGGGGCCCCGGCCGAGGTATCGAGGACTCCCCCGCCGCCCGCCGTGACGAGCTCGCGCGCGACGACCTGGTCCTTCGCCTTCAGCGCGAGGTCGGAGCGGCGCGCGAGGTCGATGGCGTAGGCGATGAAAGCCAGCACATAGACGCCGACCGCCGTCCAGACGAGGAGAAGGGAGATCTCGTCGAGGAAGATCGAGTTCGGTCCGGGCATGGTGTCAGTCTACTTTTCCGGTGTCGGGTCGGGACGGGTCGGTCGATGCGGATTCGGCGGGAAGCGAGCCGCGATGCTTCTCGACCATCTGGTCGACGGCGGCGGCGAGTGTCGGGTCCTCGCCGCGAGCGAGCCCGGCGTACTCCAGGTGCACCGTGCCGCCGCGGGGCGTCGCCTTGACCCACATGCGCCGGCGCGGAACGAACAGCGCGGCGAGCAGGCCGAACAGGGCGAGCAGCGCGAACGCGAGCACCCACGGCCCCGCGAGGTCGCGGTGGATCGACAGCGACACGAAGCGCTTGACCGACCCGTCGTATCCCGAGGCTCCGGCGGGGGCCGCGTTGTCGAAGGTGATCGTGCCGAGACCGTTCGGCAGATCCTGCGTCTCCCCGGGCATGAGCCGGAGCGCCGGAGTGCCGCTGTCGCCACCGGCCAGCTGCTGCATGTTGCTCGGGTCGAGCGTGTACACCGAGCGGGGCGTTCCGTCGTCGATGCCGAGGTCGCCCGCGTACACGCGGAGGGTCAGCACCGGGTACTCGAGGGCGCCGTAGGTCGAGGTCAGGGCCCCCGAGTCGAGCACGTTCATCGTCGGGTAGAAGAACCCGATCAGGCCGAGCTGTTCCGGCATCCCGTCCGCCACCTTGATGACGCCGAGCGAGGTCATGTTGGCGTCCTGGGGCAGGAACGCGACCGAGTCGTGGAACACCTCTTCGCCCTGGGCGTTGCGGATCGTCACGGTGGGGGCGTAGCCGTTGCCCAGCAGATAGACCCGGTCGCCCTGGACGTCGAGCGGGTGATTCACGCGGATGTCGCCGTCCTGCGGGGAACCGCCGGGCGCCTGCGTGGTCATGTGCGCGACGAAGTCGCCCGCCTGCCCGCCGCCGGGCTGGCCGGGTGCGACGTAGTTCACGTCGAACTTGTCGAGCGTCATCGAGTACGGCGTCAGAGTGTCGCCGCTGACGAAACGACCCGGGTTGAAGGACGAGTAGTCGAGCAGGCTGTTCGCGAAGGCCTGACCCTCGACGAGCACGCGCTGGCCGGTGTAGGTGAAGCCTCCGCCGACGCCGACGGCGATCAGCACACCGACGAGAGCCGCGTGGAAGACGAGGTTGCCCGTCTCACGCAGGTATCCGCGCTCGGCCGAGACCGAGAACGACCCGCGTCCGTCGTACCGCGCGACGCGGTAACCGCTCTTCTTCAGCTGGGCGGCGGCGCTCTCGACGGCCGCAGCGGCGACGGCCGCGGCATCCTGTCCCTCCGGCACCGTCACGGTCACGTCGCGGTGGTCGTCGAGACGACCGAGCCGCGCGGGCGTGCGCGGGGGCTGCGAGCGCAGCGCCTTCCAGTGGTGCTTCGTGCGGGGCAGGACGCACCCGATCAGCGAGATGAACAGCAGGATGTAGATCGCCGAGAACCACGGCGACGTGTACACGTCGAACATGCTCAGCTTGTCGAGCACCGGCGCGAGGTCGGGGTTGTCGGTGAAGTACTGGGTGACGCCGTTGGGGTCGGCGCTGCGCTGCGGGACGATCGATCCGGGCACGGCCGCGATCGCGAGGAGCAGCAGCAGCACGAGCGCGGTGCGCATGCTCGTGAGCTGGCGCCACCCCCAGCGCATCCACCCGACGGGGCCGAGGCGCGGCTGGGTGATGTCATCGCCGCCGTCGGAGGGAGCCGCGGAGTCGGCGTGATCGGACGGGCGCAGAACGCCGTCGGTCGGCTCGGTCACGGTGCCACCTCGATCAGAGCGGGAGCTGGACATTGAGCATCACCCCCTGGAGCGTCGACATCCAGGTGCCCCAGACGCCGACGACCATGAGCAGGCCGAGCACGATCAGCAGCACACCGCCGATGAGGTTGACCAGCCGGATGTGTTTGCGGATGAACGCGACAGAGCGCGTCGCCCAGCCGAAACCGAGCGCGAGCAGGATGAACGGGATGCCGAGGCCCAGCGAGTAGGCAAGGCCCAGCAGCGCGGCCCGCCAGGGGTCGCCGAGGTTGTACGACACCGAGATGATCGCGGTGAGCGTCGGGCCGATGCACGGTGTCCAACCGACGCCGAGGGCGATGCCGAGCAGCGGTGCCCCGATGAGCCCGAGGTTGCCGCGAGCCTGCATCCGCACGGAGCGCTGGGCGATCCCGAAGAGTCCGATGAACACGAGGCCCATGAGGATGATGACGACGCCCACGACCCGCGTGATGACGTCGGCATAGCGGGTGAAGAACGCCCCCGCGGCGCCGCCGAGCACGTTGAGCGCCATGAACACGACGGTGAATCCCGCGATGAAGAGCAGGGTTCCGCCGAGAAGGCGCCCTCGACCGGTACCGGATGCCGAGCTCCCCCGGGGAGCCACGGCACCGCCGATGAAGCCGAGGTATCCCGGCACGAGGGGGAGCACGCAGGGCGACAGAAAGGAGATGAGACCCGCGGCGAGAGCGACCGGGATCGCGAGCCACAACGCCCCGTCGAAGACGAGAGCGCCCGGATTCACGCGTTCTCCTCGAGCACGGTGCGCACCATGGACTCGAGGATCGACGCCTCGGGGAGCTCGCCGATGATGCGGGCCGCCACGCGACCCTGCTTGTCGAGCACGAGGGTGGTGGGGGTGGCGTTCAGGGGGGTCTTGTCGTTGAACGCGAGCTTGAGCTCGGCGTCGTTGACCGCGAGAGCACTGGAGTACGACACCTTGTTGTCGCGCGCGAACGACAGGGCGGTCGGGCCCTGGTCGTAGGTGTTGATGCCCAGGAACGCGACGTCCTGGCCCTGGAACGACTGGTACGCCTGCTCGAGGCGCGGCGCCTCGATGATGCACGGTCCGCACGTCGCGTACCAGAAGTTGACGACGAGGACCTTGCCCGAGAAATCGCCGCTCGAGACGGGCGAGCCGTTGTCGAGCGTGCCGGTGAACTCGACCGGTTCCCCGCGCTGATCGGGCGCGATCTCCTGGGTCTGGAAGCCGTTGGCCGCGATGTAGCCCTTGTTGTCACCCGCGCGGTACTGCTCGGCCAGGGGGTCGGCGCTGCAGGCGGCCAGGCTCACGGCGAGGACCGCGACCACGGCGGCGGACAGGATTCGGCGCATCACACGGCTCCTACGTCGACGGCCCCGGCGGTGCTCGCCGGTTCCGCGTAGGCCACTTCGACCCAGCGGCGGGAGCCGTCGGCGTCGTCGCGCCGCTCGAAGCTCGTCACGCTCGACAGCGCGCAGCGGCGCTTGCGGGGATCGTGGCGGGTGGGCTGGAGGGAGAGGGCGAGGTGGGTCACCCAGATGGGGAGCTGGTGCGACACGATGACGACGTCGCCGGACGGCACGCGGTCCCCGGCGTCGTCCATGGCGGCGGTCACGCGGGCGACGACCTGGGCGTACGGCTCACCCCAGCTCGGGACGTCGGGCTGACGCAGGTGCCGCCAGTTGAGGGGGTTGGCGAGCGCGCGCTTCATGCGGCGCCCCTCGAAGACGTTCGTCGGCTCGATCACGCGCTCATCGATCACCGGCTCGATACCGAACAGCGATGCGAAGGGCTCGGCCGACTCGCGCGTGCGTTGCAACGGCGAGGCGATCAGGGCCGAGACAGGCCGATCGAGCCCGTGCACGTACTCCGCGGCCTGGCGAGCCATCCGACGCCCGTCGACGCTCAGACCGAACCCGGGGAGCCGACCATAGAGCACGCGACGGGGGTTGTGAACCTCCCCGTGGCGCACGAGATGAAGGCGATCCGCGGGCACCGATTCAGTCTACGTGCGGGTTCTGTGGTCTGACTGAGCGAGCGGCTCTGTTGTTTCGACGTGGAGATACCGGCGGACGGATGCCGGAACTCAGGCGTCGCGGCCCGCGTCGGCGGTGTCGCGACGCGAGGCCAGCAGCGACCGGACGCGGCTGTACAGGAACCAGGCGACCCCGATCGCGACCGCCGCGATCACGACGTACTGCAGGATCGAGGCGTATTCCTCGACGATGTGCCAGTTCTCCCCGAGCAGGTAGCCCGAGAGCACGAAGATCGTGTTCCAGATGAGGCTCCCCGCACCCGTGAGCAGACCGAAGCGCCACATCGGCATCTTCGACACCCCCGCGGGAATCGAGATGAGACTGCGGAAGATCGGGATCATGCGCCCGAAGAACACCGCTTTGCCACCGTGGCGCTCGAACCACGCGACCGTGCGATCGACGTCTTCGGGATGCAGCAGGGGCATCTTCTCGGCGAAGCTGCGCAGGCGAGCGGCCCCGAGCCAGCGGCCGAGACCGTACAGCATGAACGCACCGACCACGGAGCCGATCGTGGTCCACAGCAGCGCTTCGAAGAGCGTGAACGAGCCGCGGCTGGCGGTCAGTCCGGCCATGGGCAGCACGACCTCGCTCGGCAGAGGGGGGAAGAGGTTCTCGAGGGCGATGGCGACACCCGCACCCACGGGTCCGATGACCTCCATGAGCGAGACGGTCCAGTCGGCGAGCGAGGACAGCCAGGACTGCCCCTCCTCCGAGGAGGGGGACGCAGCGGTTGCGACGGAGAGGGCCATGTCGGTCATCGGGTGCCTTCGCGCTCGGTGATCGGCCGCCCGTCCGGGCGCCCGTTCCAGGCTACGGCCCGGTCAGAGGCGAATCCTGGGGGTTGCCCCCGAGCGCGTTCTCGGGTTCAGGATGCCGAGACCCCGAGGCTCACGATCGCCGCGGAGACGAACCACAGCGCCGTCATGAGCGCCATTCCCGCCAGCGGCACCCAGAAGGCCAGGCGCCGCTTGACCAGCAGGACGATCGCGACGACGACGGCGATCAGGAAGACGACCCAGGGGGCGATGACCGCCGACCAGAGGCCGAGGTTCATGAGGTCGGTGTTGCAGTTCTGCGATCCGCAGGCGTCCGCGGCGAAGGCGAGGAACAGCCCCGCGTACGAGGCGGCGAGCGTGGCCAACGGCGAGAGCACGAGGAAGACGATCGTCAGCACGACGTCCCACGTGCGCGCGGGTTGGCGCACAGGCTCGGGCCGGAGCGTCCGGAAAGACTCCGGAGGCATCGAATAGGTCACGCCCGACATCCTATGGATGCCACCGCCCGCCCCGTGCACCGCGGACGTCACCCGCACGCGGCACGCCACGCGCCGTCACGAAGTGGCGATCGGGGGCCCGTGCCCCGTACCGTCGACACGTGTCGTCCTTCCGGTCCTTCACGCCCGACGGGATCGACGCGCTGCTCCCCGTTTCCCTCCGCCTCCACCGGGAGTGGCGCAGTGCGCTCGAGACCCTGTCGTACGGCGGTGCCCTGCCTCCCCTTCCGCCCGCGCTGCGCGAGCCGCTCCGCGACGTCGGCGGCTTCGATCTCGCCCACGACCCGGACGGTGTCGATCCGTTCGCTTCCCCGGCCTTCGGCATCCTGTCCTCGCGGCTGCGCGCCGAGCAGGTGCTGCGTGCGGTCTCGGCGCGGACGAATCTCACGCTCGCGGGCACGACCGTGGCCGTCGTCGGCGACGGGTCGCTGGCGGAGGCGCTCTCGACGTCGCTGCGCACGCTGGGAGCTGCCGTGATCCGTGCGACCGACGCACCGGTGACGGCCCTCGCCGCGCGCCTGGACGGATTCCGCGTACAGCCGCTGAGCGAGCTCGGCTCCCGCGACACCCCCGTGCACCTCACGGTGCTGACCGGCGAGGGACACGGCGTCCTCCCCGTCGACACGCTCGAGGGCCTCGTCGCCGACGCCTCCCCCGGCGGAGCCCCGACCGCGGGGCTGCGCACCTCGCCCTCGCCGCGCCCCTTCGTGGGTCGGGTGGGAGCGGCCTCCCTCGTCGAGATGCCGTCCCCTCTTCCGGAGGCTGACGTGCCCGCGTCGTCGACGCAGTGGCGCCTCCTCGACGCGCTCATCGCCCTGCTCCTGCTCGACCGGCACGCCGCCGGCGACGACGACCGCTTCGCTCGGGAGGTGACCCCGTGACCGGACGCATCGCCGACCCGTCGCTGTGGCGCGCGGGCCAGGACCGCATCGACTGGGCGCGCGCGCACATGCCCGTGACCGTCGCGCTCTCCGCCCGCCTGCGCGAGGCCGGGACCGTCGCCGGCGTACGGATCGGGGTCTCGGACGTGCTCGAGCCGAAGACCGCGACGGTGGCCCTCGCCCTCGCCGAGGCGGGTGCCGACGTCACGGTCACGTCCGCGGGTCGCAACACCGACGACGAGGTGGCCGCCGCACTCGCGCACGCGGGGCTGCCGGTCTACGCGCGGGCGGATGCCCGCCGGTCGGAGGACCGCGAGAATGCCCTCGCGCTGCTCGATCACCGCCCCGAGGTGATCGTCGACGACGGCGCCTCGACGATCCGGCTGGTCCACCTCGAGCGTCCCGACGTCGTCGCGCAGATGCGCGGAGCGACCGAGCAGACGACGAGCGGCGTACGCCCGCTCCGACGCATGCACGCCGAGGGGGCTCTGCGCATCCCGGTGGTCGCCGCGAACGACGCGCGGTCGAAGTCCCTGTTCGACAACCGACACGGCACCGGCCAGTCGGTCGTGTTCGCCGTCGCCGATGTCGCGGACCGCTCTCTCCGGGGCGCGACGGTCGTCGTGGTCGGCTACGGTCGCGTCGGCTCCGGTATCGCCGAGCACGCCGCGGCCCTGGGCGCATGCGTGATCGTGACCGAGACTGATCCCGTGGCGGCACTGCAAGCGGCTTTCGCCGGTTTCGCGGTGCGCACCCTGGCCCAGGCCGTCGCCGAAGCCGACGTCGTGATCTCGGCCACCGGCATCCGGCACACCATCGACGTCGGCCACCTCGACGCTCTGCCCACCGGAGCGATCGTGGCCGTGGGCGGCGGGGTGTCCCAGGAGATCGCCCTGGATGCCGCCCGCGCCGCCGGCGCGACCGAGATCGCGCGCGACGGGGCGGTGTCGACGATCCGGATGCCGAGCGGTTCCCTCGTGCACGTGCTCGACGACGGCAACTGCCTCAACGTCAGTGCGGCCGAGGGCAACCCCGTGCAGATCATGGACCTGTCCTTCGGGGTGCAGCTGGCCTCGGTCGAGTACCTGCTCACCGCTCCCGGCCTCGACGCCGCGGTACACGAGCTGCCGCGGGCCGCCGACGACGAGGTCGCGGCGATCGCGCTCGCGTCGTTCGGGGGAACGGTCGACACCGTCTCGACCGCCCAGCGGGACTTCCTCGCGTCTTGGATCTCCGCCGAGGACGGCGACGAATGACCGTCACCGTCCACCGCGCCCGTGCCGTCCTCTCCCCCGGGACTCCCCCTCTCGTCGACGGGGCCGTCGCCGTGCGCGACGGGCGCATCGCGGCGGTCGGCCGCTTCGACGACGTCATCAGCGAGTTCCCCGACGCCGCGGTGCACGAAGAGGACGGGGCTCTGACGCCCGGGCTCGTGAACGCGCACACCCACCTGCAGTACACCGACATGGCCGCGGTGGGACGTGCCGCGCACGACGGTTTCGAGTCGTGGATGGGGGCGTTCATGGAGCTCTACCCCCTCCCGCGCGACTGGAGCGCGTCCGCGGCCGCGGGAGCGGCCCTGTGCCTGCGCGCGGGAACGACCGCCGTCGCCGAGATCGTCACCGACGCCGAGGCCGGGAGCGCCGTGCACGAGTCGGGATTGCACGGCATCGCCTTCTGGGAGGTGCTCGGGTGGACCGAGAGCGCCTGGCGACTCGGCGGGCCCGAGACCGTCCGCGCGCAGCTGGGCGCCCTGCCCACTCCCCCGACGGTGGGCCTGTCGCCCCATGCGATCTACTCGCTCGACACCGAGGTCATCCGCGAGCTGTCCCGGCTGGCGGCGGAGTGGGGCGTGCGTCAGCACATCCACGCGGCCGAGTCCGCGTGGGAGGACGCCTACGTCCGCACCGGTACCGGCGATCTGGCCGAGCGCTGGCGCGCCAACGGCCGCGGCGAGTTCGCTCTGCTGAGCGGGAACGGTGTCGGCACGGGAGTCATCCCCTACCTCGATTCCCTCGGCGCCCTCACGCCCACGACCCACCTCGCGCACGGCATCTACGTCGACACCGACGACCGCCGACTGCTCCGCGACCGCGGGGTCAGCGTCGCCCTCTGCCCCCGTTCGAATGCGGTCATCGGTCTGGACCCGCCGCCGATCGCGGCCTACCTCCGCGAGGGCAACGCGATCGCGGTGGGCACCGACTCCCTGTCCTCCTCGCCCAGCCTGTCCATCTGGCACGACGTCGCCGCCCTTCACCGGCTCGCTCGGGAACAGGGCTACGCCGCCCCGGACCTGCACGCCCGCCTCTTCCACGCCGCCACCGCCGGCGGGGCGCACGCGCTGGGACTGGATGCCGTCGACCCGACCGGCATCCTGCAGGTCGGTGCCCGCGCCGACCTCGCGGTCTTCCCCGTGTCGGCCACCACTCCCGAGGACGCGCTCGCGGAACTCGTCGAGAACGGCCCCGCCGAGGCATCCCTCACCGTCGTCGGCGGACACCTCCGCTGGCGCACCCCCGCCCGAGAAGAACGGATGACCGCGAATGTCTGACCCTCGCCCGCTGCTGTTCGGCCTCTACGAGCAGGCGTGCGTCGGCAACGGCTCGTCCGCGGCCAGCATGTGGACCCACCCCGCCGACGACCGCCTGTCGGCGACCTCCCTGCGCTACTGGACGGACCAGGCCCGCCGTGTCGAGGCCGCGGGCATGGACCTCTTCTTCTTCGGCGACGTCCTGGGGATGTACGACACGTACCGCGGGTCGGCCGCGACAGCGATCGCAACGGGCGTCGAACTGCCCGCCCTCGACCCGATGCTGCACATCCCCGCGCTCGCCGCCGTCACCGAGAACCTCGCCTTCGGCACGACGGTGTCGACGACGTACGAGCACCCTTTCGCGCACGCGCGCCGGTTCTCGACCCTCGACCACCTCACTGACGGGCGCATCGGCTGGAACGTCGTCACGTCGTACCTGCCCGGGGCCGCCGCCAACTTCGGTCTCGACGTGCTCGCGCACGACCAGCGCTACGACCGGGCCGACGAGTTCCTCGAGGTCGCCTACGCGCTGTGGGAGCGCAGCTGGGAAGACGACGCGTTCGTCGGCGACAAGGCTTCGGGCCTGTTCGCCGACCCCGCCAAGGTGCACCGCATCGACCATGAGGGCGAGCACTTCCGGGTCGCCGGCCCGCACCTGAGCACCCCGTCCCCGCAGCGCACGCCCGTCATCATCCAGGCGGGGTGGTCGCCGCGAGGACGCGAGTTCGCCGCCCGTCACGCCGAGCTGATCTTCGTGGGCGACAGCGACCCTGTCGCTGTCCGCGAGGGGCTCGCCGGCATCCGCCGCCGCGCCGAGGAGCTGGGCCGGGATGCCGCGCAGATCCGTGCCGTCGTGGGCATGAACCTCGTGGTGGCCCCGACCGACATCGCCGTGCAGGAGAAGATCGACTCGCTCCAGCAGCACTACTCCCCGGAGGCGCAGCTCGCGGCCTACGCCGGGTGGGGCGGCATCGATTTCTCGCAGTACGCGGACGACGAGCCCCTGGTCAAGCGTGCGACGAACGCCACGCAGACGAAGGAGACCCGGCCCGATGCGCCGACGCTCACCGCGGGCGACGTGCGTCGGCAGTTCGCGAAGGTCACCGCCTTCGCGGACGACCGCTTCCTCGGGACGCCCGATCGCGTCGCCGACGCGATCGGCTCCTTCGTCGAGGAGTCGGGCGTCGACGGCTTCCTGCTGCACCCGTTCCTCTCACCCGCCTCCGTCGAGGACTTCGCCGAGCTTCTCGTCCCGGCCCTCACCGAGCGCGGTCTGTACGGCAGGTTCCCGAAGGACGGCACGTTCCGCTCGCGCCTGCGCACCGACCGGCGCGACCGTCTCGGAGACGACCACCCGGCCCGCGCGCTCCCGCGCTGAGGCGAGCGATCGCGCGAGCCGGATGCCCCGACCCCCGCCGCGCGCGGGGCGGCGTGAGGCGAGGGGGGCGAACCCCGTTCAGCCGCGCGAGGCCGGACCCGTCGAGAGAGCCTGCACGAAGCGGCGGAGGAACTCCGTCTTGTCGAACGAGGTGACGGCGCGGACCGACGGCCCGTCGGGGGTCCCCCAGACCAGCGGAAGGCCGTCGCTCGTCAGGGCGATCCGGGTCGCGAGCGAGTCGGCGTACGGGGTGTAGTCCACCGGTCCCTCGATCCAGCCGGTGACAATCTCGGGGCGGTGCAGCACGACCGTGGCCAGGCCGTCGTGCGCCGAGGAGATCCGACGACCCCACTTGTGCTGATAGAAGTCGTTGTAGGCGTCGAGCACCTCACCGGCGAAGGTCGCCCACGGGGTGCCGATCCCCCGCAGCACGGAGAGCACGTGCTCATCGAGGATCGCCTGGGCCGTCACGTTCACGCCCACCATCACGACGTTGCCGTTGTTTCGTGCGCCGAAGACGATCTCGGCCGCCCGCCGGTCATTGGCCGTGTTGGCATCCGTGAGCGTCGCCCCACCCGGCGCCGGGTAGGGACCCGCCCCGCCCATGATCACGATCGATCGGTACTTCAAGAACAGGTCCGGGTCGCGTTCGAGCGCCCGAGCGATGTTCGTGAGCGGACCGAGGGGGTGGAGGTCGACCTCGCCCGGGTTCTCCGCGGCGATGCGGACGATGGCATCCACCGCGCTCTCGTCCTCGACACGCAGCTCGGCCCTCTCGAAGCGGTCACCGAGACCGTCCGTACCGTGCACGAAGTCGGCGATCGAGGCTTCGCCCTCGATGGGGGCGGCCTCACCGAGGTGGACGGGGATGTCCTCGCGCCCGGCGAGCCGGAGGACGGTGCGGACGTTGCGCGCGGAGTCCTCTACGGGGGTGTTGCCGTAGATCGTGGTGATCGCCTCGATCTCGACGTCGGGCTGCGCGAGCAGGTACATGAGCGAGTGGGCGTCGTCGAGACCGGTGTCGGTGTCGACGAGCACGCGCTGACGGGCCCGGGGCGCGTCGACGGGAGGGACGGGAAGGGATGCCATGAGCGCTCCTGGTGCAGAGATGGGGATGCTCTCAGCCTGCCTGCCCGCGCGCGCTCGCGGGGGCAGGTGTTACACCGCGTGACGTTCTTGTTCCCTGTTCGTCATGTGGAGGCAGCAGAGTGATCATCGTCGCGGGCTCCCGACCCGCTCCCCCACACAGCACTCAGCGATCGGCGATGGCGAGCCGGTCGGGAAACGGACCACCTATGGCTCTCTCCTCGTCGCGGCTGCGCCGCCTCGCTCTCCCCTCGCTCGGACTCGTGGGCGCGCTGACGCTGGCGGGGTGCGCAGGCGGGCAGTCGGCCCCGGCGCAGACGGACGGCTTCCAGGGCGTGTCGCTCACGGTGTGGAACAGCATCGACTTCGAGCCGTACCAGGGCCTGCAGAAGCAGTACTTCGAGGACTGCGCCTCGCAGCTCGGCATCACGGTCGACGTCCAGACGCAGTCGGGCGACTACACGACCAAGCTGCTGCAGGCGGCCGGTGCGAAGGCGCTTCCCGATGTCGCCCTGCTCTCCACCGACACCCAGCTCCCGCAGCTCGCCTCGCAGGGCGTGCTCGCCGACCTCGGGCAGTACGACGTCTCCACCGACGGCCTCGCCGAGAGCGTCGCGGGCCTCGGCGACTACGACGGCACCCTGTACGGCCTGCCGGTGCAGGTCGAGGACTACGCGATCTTCTACAACAAGGCCGCCTTCGCCGCCGCGGGCGTGCCCGAGACGGCACCGAAGACCTTCGACGACCTCGTGAAGCTCGCCGGTTCGCTCACCACCGCGAACCAGAAGGGCATCATCCTGCCCGGGATCGGCGGCGACGGCTCGACGGCGACGTACTTCCTCCCGTTCCTGCTCTCGGCGGGTGGCGACCCCGCCGACCCGACCAGTCAGGGCGCGGTCGACAGCGTCGACCTCTACAAGAAGCTCGTCGCGAACGGCTCCCTGTCGCCCGAGTTCGTCAACCAGGGCTGGAAGTCGATCGACCAGTGGACCTCGGGCGCCGCCGCCATGACGGTCTCCGGACCGTGGAACCTCGTCGACACCTCGATCCCCTTCGAGTACGGCACCTTCCCCTTCCCCACCGCGAAGGCCGGCGAGTCGCCCCGCGCCAACCTCCTCGGGTACGTCTACGGCGTGGGCGCCAACGCCGACCAGCAGAAGGAAGCGGCCGCCGCCGCCCTGGTGAAGTGCCGCGCCTCCGAGGCCAACCAGATCGACACCGCGACGAAGGGCGGATACATCCCGGCCCTCACCAGCGCCCAGGCCACCTTCGTCGAGCAGGTGCCCGCGGCCGCCCCGTTCGTGGATGCCGTCGACGGCGCGTACAACACGGCCCAGCTGGGCACGGAGTGGAACACCCTCCAGCAGAAGTACGTGGATGCGATCCAATCCGCGACGGTGGGCGGGGAGACCGCGGAATCCGCGCTGAAGCAGGTCGCCGGTCAGTGACCGCCACCGATGCGAGAACGGCCGGCCGGCCGGGGAAATCGTCCCCCGGCCGGCCCCGGCTGTCTCTGGCGGGCCGCACGCGCGCCGAGCTGGCGGGATTCCTCGTACCGGCGTCGGTGTTCTTCCTCCTCTTCTTCCTGTTCCCCCTGGGGTACGGGATCTTCATGAGCACGACGGAGTTCCGCACCGGCACCTTCATCACCGGACGGGCGCCCTTCGTCGGCACCGCGAACTTCGAGGCGATCCTGGCCGAGCCCGTCACGACCCGCGCCCTCGTCAACACGGTCGTGATCACGGTCGTCTCCGTCGTGGTGGAGCTCGTCCTCGGCCTCGCTCTGGCCCTGCTGTTCTCACGGCGGTTCCCGGGGAACCGCTGGCTGCCCACGCTCATCCTGCTGCCGTGGTTGCTCCCGGCCGTCGTCGTCGCCACGGTCTGGAAGTCGCTTCTGGCCGGAGAAGGCCCCCTCAACGAGGTGTTGAGGGCCCTGCGCCTTCCGGCCGAAGCGTGGCTCGCCAACCCGGCGACGGCTCTTCCCGCCGTCATCGTCGTCGCCGTGTGGGCGAGCCTGCCGTACTGGGCCACGATCCTCGGCGCAGCTCTCAAGCAGGTTCCCGCGGAACAGCTCGAGGCGGCGCAGTTGGACGGGGCCGGGTCCTGGCGTCGTCTCACGGCGATCGTCCTGCCGACGATCTGGCCGGTCGTCTCGGTCCTCGTGGTCATGAGCGTCGTGTACACGCTGCTGATCGTGGATCTCGTGCTCGTGCTCACCGCGGGCGGTCCCGCCAACAGCACCGTCACCCTGGGGCTGCTGTCGTACCGGCAGGCGTTCCAGCAGTTCGAGTTCGGCCTCGGCGGGGCGTACGGAATGCTGCTGCTCGGCATCAGCATCGTGTTCGCGATCGTCTACACCGTCCTGTCGATGCGCAGGGAGCGTGCCGAACGATGACCACCCTGCAGTCCACCCCCGTCGCCGCAGCGCCGATCGCCCAGACGGCTCCCCCGGAGCCCCGGCGCCGTCGTCGCGGTTGGGGGTGGACCCTCGTCACGGTGATCGTGCTGGCGGTCTACCTCTTCCCCGTCTACTGGATGGTCTCGGCGTCGTTCCAACCGTCGGCGAACTCCGCCGACACCGCGTGGTTCCCGACCTCGCCCGGGCTCGGCGGATACGAGACCGCCCTCGACGACGCCGGCCTCGGCGGCCTGCGGGTGTCGGTGCTCGTGTCCCTGGGTTCCGTCCTGGTCACCCTCGTCGTCGCGGTCCCCGCGGCGTACGCGCTCAGCCGCCTGCGCTCGCGCGCGGTGAGCCTGGCGCTCATCCTCCTGCTGCTCGCGCAGATGGTCCCGAGCGTCGTGCTCGCGACCTCGTTCTATGCGATGTTCAACTCGTGGGGCCTGCTGAACACCTTCCTCGGCCTCATCCTCGCCAACTCCACCGCCGGTGTCCCGTTCGCGATCATCGTCATGCGGGCGTTCATGCTCCGCCTCGACACCGAGGTCATCGAAGCGTCGACCGTCGACGGGCTCGGACCGATCGGTACGCTCTGGCGGATCGTCATCCCCCTCTCGCGCAACGCCATCGTGACCGCCGGGGTCTTCGCGTTCCTCTTCAGCTGGGGAGACCTCCTCTTCGGCCTGACCCTGGTCAACCGCAACGAGATGTACCCCGTCTCTGTGCTGATCTACGCCCTGAGCAGCTCCAACCTGAACACGTGGGCGGCGACCATGGCCGCCTCGCTCATCGCGAGCGTCCCGGCCCTCGTGGTCATCCTCGCCGCGCAGCGACACGTCAAGGCGGGTCTGTCGGCCGGTGCCGGTCGCTGACCGCACGACGGCCGGGATCCCGCACGTAGACTGGTCGATCGTGAGCGAACGCGTCCTGGTCAACCAGCTGAAATCCCTCCCCGCCGGCCCCGTCGAGGTGTCGGGATGGGTCGAAACCGTGCGCGATCAGAAGAAGGTGCAGTTCGTCGTCCTCCGCGACGAGACCGGCGCCGTTCAGCTCGTGAACCCGGCGACCCGCCCCTCCGAAGAGACGGAGCAGGATGCCGCCGCCCTCGCGCTCACCGAGACGATCGGCGCCCTCGCGACGGGCACATTCCTCACCGTGCGCGGCGAACTCAAGCACGACGAGCGCGTGAAGCTCGGCGGGGTCGAGATCAAGGTCGGCGAGCTCGCGATCGCCGCCGCGGCCAACCCCGAGACGCCCATCGCCGCCGACAGCAGCCCCGACAAGCGCATGGACTGGCGCTTCATCGACCTCCGCCAGCGCCGCAACAACCTCATCTTCCGCGTGCAGACCACGCTCGAGCACGCCATGCGCACGTACTGGGTCGAGCGCGACTACATCGAGGTGCACTCCCCCAAGCTGATGGCATCCCCCTCGGAGTCGAACGCCGAGCTGTTCGAGGTGCCGTACTTCGAAGACAAGACGGCGTACCTCGCGCAGAGCCCGCAGTTCTTCAAGCAGATGGCCCAGGTCGCCGGCTTCGGCAAGATCTTCGAGATCGCCCCGGCGTTCCGCGCCGACCCGTCGTTCACGAGCCGGCACGCGACCGAGTTCACCTCGATCGACGCCGAGATCAGCTGGATCGACTCGCACGAAGACGTCGCGCGCATGCAGGAGGAACTGCTGCAGACCGCGTTCCAGGCCGTCGCCGACAAGCACGGTGCCGAGATCCAGGAGCTGTTCGGCATCGAGGTGCAGGTGCCGACCCTGCCCTTCCCGCGCATCCCGCTCGCCGAGGCGCGCGAGATCGTCGCCGCGCGCGGCTACGAGATCCCCCGCACCGACGGCGACCTCGACCCCGAAGGCGAACGCCAGATCGCGGCCCACGTCGCCGAGACGTTCGGTCACCAGTTCGTCTTCATCACCGACTACCACCCCGAGATCCGCGCTTTCTACCACATGCGCGATGAGGAGACCGGGCTGACCAAGTCGTACGACCTGCTCTTCAACGGTGTCGAGATCACGACCGGCGCGCAGCGCGAGCACCGCGTCGACGTGCTGATCGAGCAGGCGAAGGAGAAGGGTCTCGACCCCGAGCACCTCGACTTCTACCTCGACTTCTTCCGCTTCGGCGCCCCGCCGCACGGCGGCTTCGGCATGGGCCTCGCCCGCGTGCTGATGCTGCTGCTCGGCGAATCGTCGATCCGCGAGGTCACCTACCTCTTCCGCGGCCCGACCCGCCTCGCCCCCTGAGAGTCGACGTTCAGGGTTCGAGCGACCGACGCCCGGGGTTCACTCCCCGGGCGTCGTCACGTCATGACACGCTCCTAGCGTGGGTCCATGATCGCCGTAGACTCCGTGGACCCGTCGCCCTCGAGCGGCGACTCCGCGCGCGCCGGCTGGGCGATCTCGCTCCGGGGTGTGAACCGTGCTCGCGCGGGCACGCCGGTCCTGTGCGACATCGATCTCGAGATCGATCCGGGCCTCATCGTCGCCTTCGTCGGCCCTCCCGGCTGCGGAGCGTCGACGCTTCTGCGCGCGGTGACCGGTGCCGAACGACCGGACACCGGCGTCGTCACCGTCGACGGTCGATCCGGGATCGCGTCACCTCGCGTCCCCGAGGTACGTGACCGCACCCCTGTCGCGCGTTTCGGCCGCGTCCTCACCTCGATCGCCGCCGCCGCGCGGCGCGCGGGACGACCGGATGCCGACGCCGAGGCGGGTCGGCTGACTCAGGTCGTCGGTCTCGGTGCGCGGGAGAGACTCGTCCACAGGCTCGCCCACGGTGACCGGCAACGCTGGGCGCTCGCTCGAGCCCTTGCGACCCAGCCGGGGGCACTCGTCCTGGACGACCCCCTCGCAGCTCTGCCCACGATGGCGCGTGCGCAGACGCGAGACCGCGTGGTGCAAGAGCTGCGCGCCCGCCGGGTGACGACCCTGTGGTTCACCCGCGACACGGCGGAAGCAGCGGCCGTCGCCGATCGGCTGATCGTCATGGACCAGGGCCGCGTCGTGGCCGACGGGTCTCCCGATGAGCTCTACGCGCGCGTGGATGAGGCGATGGTGGCCGAGGTGCTGGGACCGGTGAACGCCCTCCCCGGGATCGTCGAGGGCACGATCGTCGAGGTGTGGGGGCAGGAACTCCCCCTCGCCCGCCCCGCCGCAGACGGTCACTGCGAGGTCGTCGTGCGCCCCGAGAGCGTGATGATCGTCGGGTCCGAGGAGCCCGGGATGGATGCCGTGGTCGAGGCGACGACGTTCCTCGGAAGCGCGCGGCGGTCCACCGTTCGCACCGCCGACGACGTCCAGGTCGTCGTGGAGCATCCTTCCGAACAGCGGCTCGATCTTCGGGACCACGTGCGGGTGGCCCTCGCGACCGTTCCCGCGACCATCCGTCCGATCAGCTGACCGGAGCGTTCAGCGGACGGCTGCTCCCGAGCGAGGACGCGGCGGGGGTCAGGCGGGGTAATCGACGCAGGCGCGCTCCGCCACGACGGAGCGCACGAAGCCGACGACTTCCTGATGAGCGGGGTGCACCTGATAGCGCTCGAGGGCTTCGGCATCCGCGAACTGGCTCACGAGCGCCACGTCCCAGTTGGCCTGCGGGTACGCGACGTTCCGCCCGATCTCGAGGTGCTCGATCTCGTCGATGACACCGCGCAACGCCAGCAGGCGCTCCTCGATCTGCTCCGCGTGCAGCGCGCGGGTGTCGGCGTCGTCGGCGGCCAGCTTCCAGAGGACGATGTGTCGGATGCTCACGCGGAGGCTCCTTCGGTGTCGGCAGCCAGGAGGGTGGCGCGCAGTCGGTCGGCCGACACGCGCCAGTGCGCGTGCAGTTCGCCATCCACGAGGATGACGGGGATCTTCTCCCACCACTTGTCGTACAACACCGCGTCGTCCGCGATGGAGGCGTGGTCGATGGTGACGCGGTCCGCCACCTCGGGCGGAAGCTCGGAGACGACTGTCTCGACGATCTGCTCGGCGACCTCGCAGAGATGACAGTCGGGCTTACCGATCAGCGTGAGGGTCGTCACGTCTTCATCCTATGAGGATGAGCGCACAGATCAGACCTCGACGTCGTAACCGGCGGCGATCCACTCGCCCGTGCCGCCCTCGACGTTCGTGGCGTCGTGGCCGCGTGCCGAGAGAGCCTCGACCACGCGCGCGGAGCGACCGCCCGCCTGGCAGATGACGTCGAACGGCTCCGCGGGAATCTCGTCGAGGTGGTCGCCGAGGGTCGACATGGGGATGTTGACGGCACCGGGGACATGGCCCGCGGCGAACTCGTGCTCCTCGCGCACGTCGATGAGCGGACGATCCCGTCCGGCGCGCAGGTCGGCGATGGTGATGGACTGCATGCTTCCTCCGGAGGGTGGACGGCGCGACGGGATACACGAAGCGCCCGTCGCAAGAGGACAGGCGCTCGGTGTGGTGGCCGCGTTACTTCTTGTTGCGGCGCTGGTGACGAGTCTTGCGAAGCAGCTTGCGGTGCTTCTTCTTCGCCATGCGCTTACGGCGCTTCTTGATGACAGAACCCACGGAAAACCTCACTAAGTCGGGGTCTGGGTGCCGATGTCGGCCCCCGGGAACAGCAGGCGTTGGAAAAAAGCCTCGGATCAGTCTAGCCGACGTCGGACACCGGACGTTGCACGGCCTCGGCGACCGCCGATTCGGGCACCCGGTAGCTGCGCCCGAAGCGCACCGCGGGAAGCTCTCCGGCGTGCACGAGACGGTAGACCGTCATCTTCGAGACGCGCATGAGCTCCGCGACCTCCGCGACCGTGAGGAAGCGCATGTCGGGAAGCTCTGCCATCGTTCACCCTTCGTTCCGGGTGAACTCACCCTTCGATGCTGCACACTCTAGGGTCTGGGTGCGACGGCTGTAAACCTATGTGGCCTCTGTGATTCGAAGATGTCGGAAACCGTCCCGAGGCTGCTCAGCGCCCGGGGAGTTTGCGGAACGCCGACGTGACCGAGTGCTTCACGGATGCCGCGGCCCGGCCGACGACCTCGGCGTAGTGCATCGCCGATTCGGGAAGCGCGGGCTCGTTCTCGGCATCCACCGAGAAGAACGGCACCAGCCAGTCGTCGACCTCGTCGAGAGGAGCCACGGCCAGGCTGTAATAGCGGTGCTGCCCTTCCTCCCGCACCGTGACGAGCTGCGCTTCGCGCAGAACCTTCAGGTGCTTCGAGACCGTGGGCTGACTCACACCCAGCGCCGACACGATCTGCGACACGCTCGTTCCGCGCTCGCCTCCGGTCGCTCGGTCCAAGAGCAGCTGCAGGATGTCGCGACGCGTTCCGTCAGCGATCACGTCGAAGATGTCCGCCATGGCATTAGGTTAGCCGCGCCCTCGCCCGAGTACCATGATTCGGGTTCGGGCACCGAAGGGAGCGGCGCATGGCAGCGACGCCGAGCGAGGTGCGGCTCTCCGTGCGCGCCCGACGCATGGCGGCGGAGGCATGGGACCGGCTGCGGAATCTGACGACGGCATCCCCCGCTCGATTCGCGGTCCTGGTGTTCGTCGCGCTCATCCTGCTCTTCACGGCGCTCTTCTCCCTCCCGCAGGCGTCGGCGACGGGTCAACGCACCCCATTCGCGGACGCGCTCTTCACCGCCGTCTCGACGATCTGCGTCACGGGCCTGTCGACGGTCAACATGTATACGCACTGGTCTCCGCTCGGCCACGTCATCACGTACATCGGTGTCAACGTGGGAGCGCTCGGCGTCCTGACCCTCGCATCGATCCTGGGGCTGGTGATCTCTAAGCGCCTGGGTCTGCGGGCCAAGCTGATCGCCGCGGGCGACAGCAACCCCCTGCGCGCGCACGGTGGCCCCGTCAACGAGGGGCAGACCGTCCGTCTCGGCGAGGTCGGCCAGCTGCTGCGCACGGTCGCGCTGTCGACCCTTGTGATCGAGGCCGGTCTCACCGTGCTCATCTACCCCTCGCTCGTGGTCGGCGGGATCGACCCCCTGGTCGCCCTGTGGGAGGCGCCCTACTACGCGGCGATGGCCTTCACCAACACAGGGTTCGTGCCGAATGCGGACGGCCTGACGCCGTTCGCCCGGGACTACTTCCTTCTGACGGTGCTCATGCTCGGGGTCTTCCTCGGCTCGATCGGCTTCCCCGTCATCTTCACACTGTGGCGGCACTACTGGCGGTTCCGCCAGTGGTCGCTGCACGCGAAGCTGACGATCATCACGACGGTGATCCTGTTCTTCGCGGGAGCCGGCGTCATTCTCCTGCTGGAATACGACAACCCGCTGACCTTCGGGAGCATGGACGCCTGGGACACGACGTTCCAAGCGTTCTTCCTGTCCGCCATGACCCGGTCCGGCGGGTTCTCGGTCATCGACATCGGCGACCTCAACGGGGCGACCCTGATCGTCGGGTCGATGCTCATGTTCGTGGGCGGGGGCTCGGCATCCACCGCCGGAGGCATCAAGGTCACGACGCTCGCCGTCCTCGCCCTCGCCGTGTTCTCCGAGGCGAAGGGGCGCCCCTCGGTGCAGGCGTTCGGTCGACGCATCCCCAGCGACGTGCAGCGCGTCGCCCTCTCCGTGGTGGCGTGGGGCGCGACGATCGTCGCGATCTCGACGGTGACCATCAGCCGGATCACCGACGCGCCGATCGAGCACGTCCTCTTCGACGTGATCTCGGGCTTCGCCACCGTCGGACTGTCCACCGGTCTCACCGCGGAGCTCCCCGACCCGGCCGTCTACGTCCTCGCCGCGACCATGTTCATGGGACGCATTGGTACTGTGACACTCGCCGCCGCGGTCGCGGCCTCGTCACGATCGCAGCTGTACGCGCTGCCCGTCGAAAGGCCCATCGTTGGTTGAACGCATTCGCAGTGACGCCCCGGTCCTGGTGATCGGTCTCGGTCGATTCGGCGCCGCGTGCGCCGGAGAACTCGACCGACTCGATCGCGAGGTCCTCGCCGTCGACGGCAACCTCGAACTCGTGCAGAAATGGTCCGAGCGCGTGACCCACGCGGTGCAGGCCGACGCGCGCAACATCGATGCACTGCGACAGATCGGCGCGCAGGACTTCCAGGTGGCGGTCGTCGCGGTGGGCTCGCTCATCGAGGCATCCGTGCTCATCACCGCGAACCTCGTCGACCTCAAGGTCCCGCAGATCTGGGCCAAGGCCGTCTCGCAGTCGCACGGCAAGATCCTCGCCCGTGTCGGCGCCAACCACGTCATCTACCCCGAAGCCGAGGCCGGCGAACGCGTCGCCCACCTCGTCAGCGGACGCATGCTCGACTTCATCCGGTTCGACGACGACTTCGTCCTCGCGAAGATGTACCCGCCGAAGCTCATCCGCGGCGTGGGCCTGAACCAGTCGGGCGTGCGCACGAAGTACAACGTGACGGTCGTCGGTGTGAAGAGCCCGGGCCGGCCGTTCCGCTACGCGGAGGCCGACACGGTCGTGACCAACCACGACCTCGTGATCGTGTCGGGCACGAACTCCGACATCGAGCGCTTCGCCGCCCTCGACCGCTGACCCTCAGGCCTCGCTCTCCGCGCGCAGAAACACGTACTGCGCGCGTTCCTGCGCGCGAACGGCGTTCGTGGAACGTCAGTTGCCGGCGGCCAGCTCTTTCGCGCGAGCGAGAGCGGCCTCGGCCGCCGAGGTGAAGGTGTCTGCGAGACGCGCGTCCTGCAGCACCGCGACAGCCCGTTCGGTGGTGCCCTTGGGGCTCGTCACCCGACGGCGGAGCTCGGCCGGATCCACGTCGGAGGCCGCCATCAGCGCCGTCGCCCCCGTGAAAGTCTCCTCCGCGAGCAGACGGGCCTGCGCGTCGTCGAACCCCATCCGCACGGCGGCCTTCGTGAACTCCTCGACGAGCAGGAAGACATAGGCGGGGCCCGAGCCCGAGATCGTCGACAGCGCGTCGATCTGCGCCTCGGGGACCTCGAGCACGACGCCGACCGTCTCGAACAGCGCGCGGACCACGGCGACGTCGTCGGCGGATGCCGCGGCCCCGGCGGCGAGACCGGTGACCCCCTTGCCCACGAGGGAGGGGGTGTTCGGCATCGAGCGCAGGGTCGCCACGCCGTCGCCGAGGTGCTTCGCGAACGTATCGAGGGTCACTCCGGCGGCGAGGCTCACCACGACGGCGCCCGGACGCAGGTGCGGCGCGATCTCGTCGAGCAGGTCGGGCACCATGGCCGGCTTCACCCCGATCAGGACGATCTCCGCGGATGCCGCGGCCGCGGTGTTGCCGTCGGGAGCCGCCTCCAGCGCGATGCTCGTCACGCCCTCGAGGTCGGCGAGCTCGGCGGCCTTCGCGATCGAGCGGTTCGTGGCGGTGACACCGCCGCCGGTGAGGCCTGCCGCGACGAGTCCGCGCAGGATCGCTCCTCCCATGGAACCGGCACCGAGGATGGCGATCGGGGGCAGCGAGGTCGTGGCATCCGTCATGTCACCCAGTGTACGAAGCGCACCGATCGCGTGCGGGGCAACCCTGAGTGCGACCGAAAGGGGCGCGCGTTAGAGTCGGATCGCGGGCGTACCGGGGCACCCGCGAGCGACACGGAGGACCCTCTCATGACTCTCTTCGACGGCATCACCGCGCGTCTCATCGACACCGATCGCCTGAGCGTAAACGTGCTCGAACGGGTCGGCGACGATCCGGCCACGGCACCCGAGCACACGGTCGTCTTCGTGCACGGGAACGTGTCCTCGTCACTGTTCTGGCAGGAGATCATGCAGGACCTGCCGAGCGATCTGCGGGTCCTCGCGATCGACCTTCGCGGCTTCGGCGGCACCGAGCACATGCCGGTGGACGCCACGCGCGGCGTCCGCGACTTCAGCGACGACATCCACGCGACCCTCGAGGTCCTCGGCATCCCCTCCGCCCACCTCGTCGGATGGTCCCTGGGCGGCGGCGTCGTGCTGCAGTACGCCCTCGATCACCCCGTTCTCTCGCTCACGCTGCAGTCCCCCGTCTCGCCGTTCGGCTTCGGCGGCACGCGGCGCGACGGCTCGCGGCTCACCGACGACGACGCCGGCACGGGGGCAGGCGGGGCCAACCCCGACTTCGTCCAGCGCCTGACCGACCGCGACACGACCGACGATGCCCCCACCTCCCCGCGCTCGGTCTTCCGGTCGGGGTACGTCGCCGCGGGCTACACGAGCGAGAACGAAGACGTGTGGGTCGAGTCGATGCTGTCGACCTCGACCGCGGGCGGCAATTACCCCGGCGACGCGGCCGCGAGCCCGAACTGGCCGGGTTTCGCGCCGGGAACGAGCGGCGTCCTCAACACCTTGGCGCCGAAGTACTTCGACGTCTCGGGGATCGTCGATCTCGCCGAGAAGCCTCCGATCCTGTGGATCTACGGAACGGCGGACGCCATCGTCTCGGACGCGTCCTTCTACGACCTCAACCACCTCGGTGCGCTCGGCGTGATCCCGGACTGGCCCGGCGAAGACGTCGCTCCCGCCCAGCCGATGGTGTCGCAGACCCGCGACGTGCTCTCGGCATACGTCGAGGCGGGCGGCGAGGTGACCGAGCTGCCGGTGGAGGGGGCCGGTCACGCGGCGCACCTCGAGCGTCCCGCGGTGTTCCGGCGGGCCCTGCTCACCCACATCGGGTACGTCGGACGCCCGGCGGATCCCGCGCCCCCCACCGAGGCGATCATCCTGCGTTCCGCCGACTGACGCCCACCCCGCTCCCGTCGCCC
>NZ_LDRT01000078.1 GCF_001476655.1 Microbacterium testaceum
CCCACCTCGCCGGCCCCCGACATCCTCCGCTGCGCCTACATGGAGCTCGTGGTCACCGACCTCGCGGCATCCCGGGTCTTCTACGTCGACGTGCTCGGCCTGCACGTCACCGAAGAGGACGACGAGGCGATCTACCTGCGCTCGACCGAGGAGTTCATCCACCACAACCTCGTGCTGCGGAAGGGCCCGGTGGCTGCGGTCGCGGCGTTCTCGTACCGCGTGCGCTCGTCGGACGACCTCGACAAGGCCGTCGCGTTCTACGAGGAGCTCGGCTGCGACGTGCGCCGCGCCCCGAACGGCTTCACGAAGGGCATCGGCGACTCCGTCCGCGTGGTCGACCCCCTCGGCTTCCCGTACGAGTTCTTCTTCGACACCGAGCACCAGGAGCGCCTGTCGTGGCGTTACGACCTGCACTCCCCCGGCGAGCTCGTGCGCCTCGACCACTTCAACCAGATCACCCCCGACGTGCCCCGCGCGGTGAACTTCATGCAGTCGCTCGGCTTCCGCGTGACGGAGGACATCCAGGACGAAGAGGGCACCGTCTACGCCGCCTGGATGCGCCGCAAGCCCACCGTGCACGACACCGCCATGACCGGCGGCGACGGCCCGCGCATGCACCACGTGTGCTTCGCGACGCACGAGAAGCACAACATCCTCGCGATCTGCGACAAGCTCGGCGCGCTCCGCCGATCGGATGCCATCGAGCGCGGCCCCGGCCGCCACGGCGTCTCGAACGCGTTCTACCTGTACCTCCGCGACCCCGACGGCCACCGCGTCGAGATCTACACGCAGGACTACTACACCGGCGACCCCGACAACCCCGTCATCACGTGGGACGTGCACGACAACCAGCGCCGCGACTGGTGGGGCAACCCCGTCGTCCCCTCCTGGTACACCGAGGGCTCGCTCGTGCTGGATCTCGACGGCAACCCGCAGCCGGTCCGTGCCCGCGAGGACTCCAGCGAGATGGCGGTGACGATCGGCGCCGACGGCTTCAGCTACACGCGCGCTCCCGAGGAGCGCTCCGACGAGTTCAAGCTCGGCAACCAGCTCTGACCGGCCGTGCACGACTCCTGCACATCTCACTCGTCTCGGCCGTCCGGGCCACCGTGGGCGGGCTCCTGCAGGAGTCGTGCCGCACCGGCGTCCCCCCACAGTTCCGACCACGACCGGCGTCCCACCACCGCCGACCGCACAACTCCTGCTTCAGCCGCTCTCCTGCCGCCCCGACCTCAGGTCTCGCGGGGTTCTGGAGGAGACATGCTCCCCACCACGAGAGGACCCCATGCTGACCGAACAGCAGATCGACGCCATCGCGGCCGAGCTCGCCGAGGCCGACCGCACGCACTCGGTCATCCCGCGCATCACGGCGAGATTCCCGGATGCCACGGTCGACGACTCATACCGGATCCAAGGTCGTTGGCGCGACACGCAGCTCGCCGCGGGTCGCAGGCTCGTCGGCCGCAAGATCGGGCTCACCTCCAAGGCCATGCAGCAGGCGACGGGCATCACCGAGCCCGACTACGGCGTGATGTTCGACGACACCGTCTACCGCTCGGGCGACGAGATCCCGGTCGATCACTTCTCGAACGTGCGCATCGAGGTCGAGCTCGCCTTCGTGCTCAAACAGCCCCTCGAGGGCCCCGACTGCACTCTCGATGACGCCCTCGCCGCGATCGACTACGCCATCCCTGCCCTCGAGGTCTTGAACTCGCACATCGAGCTCGAGGGGCGCACGATCGTCGACACGATCAGCGACAACGCGGCCTACGGCGCCATCGTGCTCGGCGACGTCCGCAAACGCCCCGACGAGATCGACCTGCGGTGGGTCCCCGGCGTGCTCAGCCGCAACGGCGAGATCGAGGAGACAGGGGTCGCCGCGGGCGTCCTCGGCCACCCCGCGACCGGTGTCGCGTGGCTCGCCAACAAATTCCATCACCACGGAGCACGCCTGGAGGCGGGCGAGATCATCCTGGCAGGATCGTTCACGCGCCCGATGTGGGTGTCGCGAGGCGACGACGTGCTCTGCGACTACGGACCGATAGGAACGATCTCATGCCGCTTCGTCTGAACCCGACCTTCCGCGCCGCCCTCGCGGCGTCCGATCGTCCGCTCGCGGGCATGTGGGTGTCGTCGGGGAGCGCTGTCGCCGCCGAGATCGCCGCGGGTTCTGGGCTCGACTGGCTGCTGCTCGACATGGAGCACTCGGCGGCCTCGCTCGAGACCGTCCTCACCCTGCTACAGGTCGCCCAGGCGTATCCGATCACGCCCCTGGTGCGCGTGCCGTGGAACGACCCCACCGTCATCAAGCAGGTGCTCGACCTCGGCGCGCAGAACCCCATCGTCCCGATGGTGTCCTCGGCCGCCGAGGCTCGCGCCGCCGTCGCAGCCACGCGCTACCCGCCCGAAGGAGTCCGCGGGGTCGGCAGCGCCCTGGCCCGCAGCGCCCGCTGGAGCCGCGTCGACGACTACCTCTCCACCGCCGCCGACCACGTCTCGCTCACCGTCCAGATCGAGACCGCGGCCGGAGTCGCCGCCGCTGCGGAGATCGCCACCGTCGAGGGAGTGGATGCCATCTTCGTCGGCCCCTCGGACCTCTCGGCATCCATGGGCCTGCTGGGTCAGCAGTCGCACCCCGACGTCGTCGCGGCGGTGCACGCGGTGTTCGCGGCCGCTCAGGAGGCCGGGACGCCCGTCGGCGTGAATGCCTTCGACCCCGTGGTGGCCGAGGCCTATCTCGCGGCGGGAGCGGATTTCGTCGCCGTGGGAGCCGACGTCGCTCTCCTCGCCCGCGCCTCGGAGGCGCTCGCACACCGGTTCTCCGCACCCCACGGCGGCGAACGCCCACGCTCCTGAAACCTCGCTCCAAGGCTTCCCCCCTAGGGTGACCGCATGACGACGTTTCCCGCGCTGCAACCGCTCGCCGACCGTGCCGCCTTCTTCACGGCGCTGCGGCAAGACGACCTCGGCACCGCCGCCGACGCACTCGGCCCTCACCGCTGGGACACCGACCTCGCGGCCGGGACCCTGACGTTCAGCGCACTCGACGACCCGAGCCGCACGCTCGTCGCCCGCGCGCACCTCATCGCCTCGATCGCGCCGGGGCCCCGCTCGGTGCTCTGGGGCTGGGCGCACCCGAACGGCGGCGGCGACGCGAACATCAGCACACAGCTTCGGACCTACGGACAGACCCACGGGATCACCGAGCTCAGCTTCGCCGAGGCACCGTTCCCGACCGACGCCGCCGGCGACGCCGACTGGATCGCCGAGGCCTCCCACGTCATCGCCGGGACCGCGGTCGAGATCACCGGCCGCTCGCCGTACTACTCGGCACCGGTCGGCGACGCGGGGACGCGCGCGGTCCTGCTCCTCGACGCTCCGCTGCCGCCCCTGACCGTCGCGCACGCCGGGATCCGGATGCCACGCATCCTGGCCTCCACCACGCCCGCCGACCCGCGCGGTTCGGTGTGGGAACTCGCGCGCCTGGCCGGATGGACGCTGGAGTGGGCCGACGACGCCTTCTCGGCGGCGACCGTGCAGGATGCCACGGGATCGATGACGTTCCGCTTCGACGAGCAGGCCCGCATCACGGCGATGGAGAGCTCGTTCAGCGGACCGGCCTGAGCGCTTCCCGCTCGCTCGCCTCGCTCGCCGGCGTTCTCCTCATCGCGCGAGCGCGACCAACTCAGCGCGGGTGGTGACCCCGGCCTTGCGCAACAGGTTCGACACGTGGAACTTCACGGTGTTCTCGCTGATGCCCAAGCGCTCCGCGACCGCGCGATTTCGAGAGCCCGCGACGACGAGGCTCAGGACCTCGCGTTCCCGGGGGCTGAGGTCGACCGCATCGTCGAGGAACTCCGGCCGCGGCGGCGGGTCCAGCGGCAAGGTCACCGTCAGCTCCGACCCCCATCCCGGGGTCGAGGCGACGTCGAACACACCATTGAGGGCGCTGACGCGTTCCACGATCGGCCGGAGCGAGTCGTCGTGAGCGGTCAACCGCCCGGCACCGTCGTCGCGGATGCCGATGAGCAGGTTCAGACCGTCGCAGTCCCACTGGATCCGCACACGGTGCGGGTCGCCCCGATCCAGAATCGCGAGGACGGCGCTGCGCACGATCGCCCGTGCCTCGTGGGCGACCTCGCCCGGGAGGGCGCGCCCCGTCGTCGGCGGCTCGACGAACTGCACATCGAGGTCGCCGTGTCGCACGAGCGGGCGCAGGTCGCCACGCAGCCGAGCGAACGCCCCGGTCACCGGTTCGAGGAGGGCGCTGCGCTGACGATCGGTCGAGGTGCGCAGGGCGACCAGGGCGGATGCCGCGGTCTCGGTCGCGAGCGTGCGCGCGGCCCGATCGTCCAAGCGTGACGATCGCAGCACGGCCAGCAGCGACTCGAGGGTGACCGCGTGCCGGTCCGCCTGCTCGGCGACGACACGCTCGTGCTCGGTGACGAGCGCGCGCGAGGCCGGGGAGGGAAGGGCGGTCGACTCGGTCATGGCACACCAACCTAGACCATTCGGATTCCCCCTCCTTTCGGGTAGGTCCGCCCCTGCGATCGACCGGCGACGGAGGTCGTCCGCGTGTGGAGCATGGGACCATGACATCCCGCGACGACGTCTCCGTCGAGTCCTCGCTCTCCCGCATCGCCGCAGAGGTGGCATCCGTCGTCGACCGCCTCACCGCCGCACCCGGCGACCTCGACCGTGCGCTCGACCTCATCGCCGACGCCGATCGGGTCTTCGTGCTGGGCGCGGGCCGTTCGGGACTGGCGCTGCGTATGACCGCGATGCGCCTCATGCACCTGGGCCACGACGTCCACGTCGTGGGCGAGACCACGACCCCCGCGATCCGTGCGGGCGACGTGCTCCTGGCCGCCAGCGGCTCGGGGACCACGGGGGCCATCGCGCGCGCCGCCGAGATCGCCGCCACCGCGGGTGCCCGCCTCATCGTCCTCACCACCGCTGCCGACTCTTCCCTCGGACGCGCCGCCGACGCCCTCGTCGTCGTTCCGGCCGCGGCGAAGCTCGACCGCTCCGGAGCGGCGTCGGCGCAGTACGCCGGCAGCCTCTTCGAACAGACGGTGGCCCTCGTCGGAGACGCGATCTTCGATGCCCTGTGGCACCGCTCGGGGCTTTCGGCCGACGAGCTCTGGCCACGCCACGCGAACCTCGAATGACCTCACCCACCCCAGAAAGCAAGGATCACCCGATGAAGCTCCAGTTCGCCATGGACACCCTGTCCACCGAAGCCGCCCTCAGCCTCGCCGCCGCCGCGGCGCCGCACGTCGACATCCTCGAGCTCGGCACCCCGCTCATCAAGAGCGAGGGCCTCTCCGCCATCACCGCGATCAAGCAGGCGCACCCCGACAAGATCGTCTTCGCCGATCTGAAGACGATGGATGCCGGTGAGCTCGAGGCCGACATCGCCTTCACCGCCGGTGCCGACCTCGTGACCGTCCTGGGCTCCGCGGGCGACAGCACGATCGCGGGTGCGGTGAAGGCGGCCAAGAAGCACGGCAAGGGCATCGTCGTCGACCTCATCGGCGTCGCCGACAAGCCGGCCCGTGCGAAAGAGGTCGTCGCCCTCGGCGCCGAGTTCGTCGAGATGCACGCCGGCCTCGATGAGCAGGCCGAGGAGGGCTTCACGTTCTCGACGCTGCTGCGCGACGGGGAGGCATCGGGCGTGCCGTTCTCGGTCGCCGGCGGCGTCAATGCGTCGAGCATCGCCGACGTGCAGAGTGCGGGTGCTCAGATCGCGGTCGCCGGAAGCGCCATCTACAGTGCACCCGACGTCGGCGCCGCCGCCGCGGCCCTCCGCGCCGCGATCGCCTGATCGCCTCGATCACGGAGAAGAGGGACCGGGCCACACGGCCCGGTCCCTCTTCGGTTGCCTCGAGAGGCTCAGTCTTCTTCGTCGTCCTCGTCGTCGTCACCGATGATCTCGATGTCCTCGACCTCGAGGTCGGGGGTGAGCTGTACGTGCACGAGGGCGTCGGGGAACGCCGTCTCGCCGGCGAACACCACGATGATCGCGTCGGCGAACACACCCACACCGATCGCCTCGAGGTCGGTGCGCAGGTCGATGTCGGCGCTGAGCTCGTCGTCGTCCACCGCTTCCTCGATCTCGGTGGCGATCTCGTCGACGATCGCGCTCCACCGGTCTTCGGTCACCGCGAGGATGTCCGTGAGGTTCGACAGGATGCCATCGAGGTCAGGATCGTCCTCGTCATCGAGCTCGGGGTCGAGGTCGACCTCCACCTCGACGCCGGCGGCATCCAGGTGTCCGACACCGATGACGCTGTCTTCGTCGATCTGGGCGTCGTCGAGCAGGCCGCTCTCGGTGACGCGGCGGAGGAGGTCGTTCAGCACGGACTCAGTCATGCACATACGATCCCACGCGAAGCGGGATCCTGCCCAGCCCTTGCACGCACCGCTCCGTCCGTTCGCTCGGCGGCCGCGCCTCGTTCACCGCTCAGACGCCGGCGCGCTCCGCGGCCTCGACGACGTTGGTCATCAGCAGCGCGACGGTCATCGGGCCCACGCCGCCGGGGTTCGGCGAGAGGAAACCGGCGACCTCGGCCACGTCGGGATGCACGTCGCCGTACACGCGGGCCTTGCCCGTCTCGGGGTCGGTCTCGCGCGTGACGCCCACGTCGAGCACGGCGGCACCGGGCTTGACGTCCTCCGCGCGCACGATGTGCTTGACCCCCGCCGCGGCGACGATCACGTCGGCCTCGCGCAGGTGCTTCGCCAGATCGGCGGTGCCGGTGTGGGTGAGGGTCACGGTGGCGTTGATCTCGCGGCGCGTCAGGAGCAGGCCGATCGATCGCCCGATCGTGACGCCGCGTCCGACGACGACGACCTCCTTGCCCTTCAGGTCGTATCCGTTTCGCAGCAGCAGCTCGATCACCCCGCGCGGCGTGCACGGCAGGGGCGTGTGGATCGGCGCGTTGACGTTGAGCACGAGACGACCGAGGTTGGTGGGGTGGAGGCCGTCGGCATCCTTCGCCGGATCGATGCGCTCGAGGATCGCATCGGTGTCGATGTGCTTCGGCAGCGGCAACTGCACGATGTAGCCGTGGCACGCGGGATCGGCGTTGAGGCGGTCGATGACGGCCTCGACCTCCTCCTGCGTGGCCTCCGCGGGCAGTTCGACCTGGATCGAGTTCATCCCGATCGCCTCGGACTGCTTGTGCTTCATGCCGACGTACAGCTGCGAGGCGGGGTCCGCTCCCACGAGCACGGTCGCGATGCCCGGGACGACGCCCTTCGCGCGCAGCGCCGCGACGCGCTCGGTGAGCTCGGCCTTGATCGCCGCCGAGGCGGCCTTTCCGTCCAGAATCGTTGCCGTCATGGCATCCCTCGTTCTGTGTCTGTCGTTCATGTGGTGTCGCTGCCCCGCTGCCGCCGCTGCCCCCCCTGGGCGATAAACGCCGATCCTGTCGAGACATGCGCCGTCGCCGCGTGTTTCGGCAGGATCAGCGTTTATCGGGCCGCCGTGGGGCACGAGCGCGGCCCCGTGTCGCGCAGCAGGGTGGCGGATGCCGGAACCCGCGGGCGGTCAGCCAAGTGCCGGGGCGGCGGCGTGACGACGCCCCGCCCCGGCCGGGCTCACTGCTGCAGGTCGGGGTACAGCGGGAAGGCCTCGGTGAGCGTCGCGACGCGTGCGCGGAGCGCCTCGACGTCGGCGCCGGGGATCAGCGCGAGCGCGATGATGTCGGCCACCTCGGTGAACTCCGCATCGCCGAAGCCGCGGGTCGCGAGCGCCGGGGTGCCGATGCGCAAGCCCGAGGTGACCATCGGCGGACGCGGGTCATTGGGGACGGCGTTGCGGTTGACCGTGATGTGGATGTCGTGCAGCAGGTCTTCGGCCTGCTTGCCGTCGATCTCGGCCTCGCGCAGGTCGACGAGCACGAGGTGCACGTCGGTGCCGCCCGAGCGCACGGCGATGCCGGCGTTCTTGACGTCGTCCTGGGTGAGGCGGTCGGCGAGGATCGCCGCTCCGCGGAGGGTGCGCTCCTGACGTTCCTTGAACTCCGGCGTCATCGCGAGCTTGAACGCGGTCGCCTTCGCGGCGATCACGTGCATGAGCGGGCCGCCCTGCTGGCCCGGGAAGACCGCGGTGTTGATCTTCTTGGCGATGTCGGCGTCGTTGGTGAGGATGAGGCCCGAGCGGGGGCCGCCGATCGTCTTGTGCACCGTGGTCGAGACGACGTGCGCGTGCGGGATGGGCGAGGGGTGCACGCCCGCGGCGACGAGACCGGCGAAGTGCGCCATGTCGACCCATAGGAGGGCCCCGACCTCGTCGGCGATCGCGCGGAAGGCGGCGAAGTCGAGCTGGCGGGGGTAGGCCGACCAGCCGGCGATGATGACCTTCGGCTTGTGCTCGACGGCGAGGCGGCGCACCTCGTCCATGTCGATGATCGAGGTCTCGGGGTCGACGCCGTACGCGACGATGTCGTACAGGCGGCCCGAGAAGTTGATCTTCATACCGTGCGTGAGGTGACCGCCCTGGTCGAGGGCGAGACCGAGCAGCGTGTCGCCGGGGCGCGCGATCGCGTGCAGCACGGCGGCGTTCGCCGAGGCGCCCGAGTGGGGCTGGACGTTGGCGAACTCCGCGCCGAAGAGCTGCTTCGCGCGCTCGATCGCGAGCGACTCGGCGACGTCGACCTCTTCGCAGCCGCCGTAGTAGCGGCGTCCGGGGTACCCCTCGGCGTACTTGTTGGTCAGCACCGAGCCCTGCGACTGCAGGACCGAGACGGGCACGAAGTTCTCCGACGCGATCATCTCGAGAAACCCGCGCTGGCGGTTCAGCTCGCGCTCGAGCACCTCGGCGATCTCGGGGTCGACCTCGGAGAGGGGGGCGTTGAAGTACGGATCGGTCATGCGATCTCCTTGACGATGGTTCCGGATGCCGCGGACTCGGCGAGCCCGCGTAGATACCGCATCGACCCAGGCGTGCGGTCGAATACCGTCAAGCGGTCGCTCCCCGGTGGTTCCCCACCTCAACGCCAGTCGCGACGGTGCCACTTTAGCGGGTAAAGGCGGCCGCGCCCCGCGTGTCCCGGCATCCACTGTTCCTGCACAGGATCGCCGTCGGCTCGATGACGAACGAGTCGGGGAGGCCCGCCGACGCACCCGCGTAAAATAAGGGCGTGACCGATTCCCCCCACGTCCGCGCGCAGGCACCGCTCGCTCCCGGCATGCGCCCGCGTCCGACCGCGATCGAGATCGGCAGCGTGCTCTGCGGGATCTTCGCCTTCGTGACCCTCGCGATCTGGGGCTTCACGGCGTGGCCGCTGCCGTGGAACATCGTCGCGGGCATCGGCGCCCCCGCCCTCGCGATCCTCATCTGGGCTCTGTTCGTCTCGCCGCGCGCGGTGCTCGCGGTGCACCCCTTCGTCCGCGCGCTCGTCGAACTCTTCGTCTACGCCGCCGCCACGGTCGCGTGGTGGAGCATGGGGCAGGCGTGGATCGGCCTGGGCTTCGCGATCGTCGCCGTCGTCCTCGGCGCGCTGAACGGCCGGCGGCGCCTGGGGTGAGTGCCGACGGCGCGGCGACGATCCCTGTCCACGGCGCGGCCGAGGCCACCCTCGCGTTGCTCCGCGCCGAGCTCGGCACGCGCGTCGACACCTCCCCCGGCGCCCTCGCCGCCGTGCGCGCCGACAAGTCGGGCCACGCCGCCGCCGGCACGCCCCTCGCGCTCGTGCACGCGGCATCCGTCGCCGATGTCCAAGCGGTGATGCGCATCGCCACGGCCACCCGCACACCCGTCGTGCCGCGCGGGGCCGGCACGGGCCTCGCGGGCGGTGCCAACACCGGCGGCGGCGAGATCGCCCTCTCACTGCGCGCGATGGACCGCCTGCTCGAGGTGCGCCCCGACGACCTGCTCGCCGTCGTCGAACCCGGCCTCATCAACGCCGAGCTGAACGCCCTCCTCGAGCCGCACGGCGTCTGGTGGGCACCCGATCCCGCGAGTCGCGCGATCTCGACCGTCGGCGGCAACATCGCCACGGGCGCCGGCGGGCTGCTCTGCGCCAAGTACGGCGTGGTGCGCGACGCCGTCCTCGGCGTCGACCTCGTTCTCGCCGACGGTCGGCTCCTGCGGCTCGGCCACCGCAGCGTCAAGGGCGTCACCGGCCTCGATCTCACCTCGCTCGTGATCGGTTCCGAAGGCACGCTGGGCATCGTGGTGGGCGCGACCCTCAAACTGCGGCGCCTGGTCGAGGGCGAGCGCGTCACCCTGACCGCCCTGTTCGACGGCGTGCGCGACGCCGCCGTCGCCTCGGCAGCCGTCACGGCATCCGGGATCCAACCCGCGATCATGGAGCTCATGGATGCCACGAGCCTCACGGCCGTGCACCGCTTGCTGTCCCTCCCCGCACCCCCGCCGGGCGCGGCCCAGCTGACCATTCAGACCGACGGTCCCGCCGCCGCCTCCGAAGCGCGCGCTCTCGCCGACGTGCTGACCGCCGCCGGGGGCCGGGTGGCCGTCGCCGCCGACGACGCCGAGGGCGAGGAACTCCTCGCCATCCGGCGTGCGATGCACCCCGCGATGGAATCGCTGGGCACGGCCCTCATCGAGGACGTCTCGGTGCCGCGCAGTGCGCTGCCCGCGATGTTCGACGAGATCGCCCGGATCGAGCAAACCTACGACCTCGTCATTCCGACGGTCGCGCACGCCGGCGACGGCAACCTGCACCCGAACTTCATCTTCGACGGACCCGAGGTGCCGGCCGTCGTGTGGGACGCCGCCGAAGACCTCTTCCGCGCCGCGCTCGCACTGGGCGGAACGCTCACCGGGGAGCACGGAATCGGGGTCCTCAAGAGGCGGTGGCTCGCCGATGAGCTCGGCGACGACCAGTGGCAGCTCCAGCGCGACATCGCACGGGTTTTCGATCCCCTCGGCATCCTGAATCCGGGGAAGGTGTTCTCCGCCTGACGCCGGTTCCGGCGCGAGCGACGTGACCGCGAGCCTCGGAGCGACCCCACGCCCGACGTGATAAGACCGTGATAGAACTCGGGGCTGGGATACAGCGGTCGCCTTTAGCATGAGAAGACTGAGTATCGGGGGGTTTGACATATGACCGACGGCGCGAACAGCACCGACGGCGCGACGTACGCCTGGGCGCCGCCCGAGCAGCCGAAGCGCAAGAACCGATCGGGGCTGTGGATCGGCATCCCGGCGGGTGCGACGGCGGTCGCCCTGCTGGCGGCCTCGTTCGTCCTCATCGCCCCCGGAGCCTCCGTCGCCGGCGTCCAGATCGGCGGGCTCACAGCCGGTGCCGCGGCGCAGGCCATCTCCGACCGTCTGGCGAGCACGAGCATCGCGGTCGAGAGCCCCGCGGGTTCCGTGACCGTCACCGGCGCCGAGCTCGGCGCCACGGTCGACGCGCAGGCCGTCGCCGACAAGGCCTTCTCCGAGAACCCGATGTGGAAGCCGTCGTCGTGGTTCCCCGCCGGGACAGGCGTGTCGATCACCGTCGACCCCGCCAAGGCCGCGGCCGCGCTGCGCGACCTCGCCCCCGACACCTACAAGGCCCCCGTCGACGCGACCGTCGCGTACGACGCCGGCTCGCAGTCGTACGTCACGACCCCGGCTCAGCCCGGCGAGGGCATCGATCCCGCCGCGGTCACCGCCGCCCTCCAGAGCGCCTTCGACGCCGGCACGGTCAGCACCACCGCGCAGGCCGGTGTCGTGCCGGTCGAGGCGCAGGTGACCACCGAAGAGGCAGATGCCGCCGTCGCGCGCCTCAACGGCATCCTCGACAGCGCCGGCTTCTACGTCGGCGACGAGCGCACCGTGCCCGTCGACCGCGCCACCGCCGCCTCGTGGCTCACGATCACGCCCGACGGCAAAGGCGACTTCGCGATCTCCGCCGATGAGGCGGCGATCCAGCAGGCCGTCGGCGGCCTCCCCGCGGCCGTCGATCGTGGCGCTGTGAACGGCGATGTGATCGTCGACAGCGGCGGTGAGGTCATCAAGACGCTCACCGAGGGCCACACCGGTCGCTCGCTCGGCGACACGACGGGTATCGCCGCGGCCTTCGCCGCGCAGCTCGCCGAGGGCAACGGACGCTACGCCCTCGCCGTCTCGGAGACCCCGTTCGAGACCACGAAGACCGAGCGTCGCATCGACGTGAACCTCAGCACGCAGACCACCACGCTGTGGCAGAACGGTCAGGTCTACCGCTCGTACACGATCTCTTCGGGTGCGGGCGACCACGCGACGCACACCGGTGAGTTCCGCATCGGTTGGAAGACCGAGATGCAGGACATGGGCTGCGTCCCCGGCTACGACTACTGCACGAAGGACGTTCCCTGGGTCGCGTACTTCAACGGTGACGAGGGCTTCCACGGCACGTACTGGCACAACAACTTCGGTACGCCGATGAGCCACGGCTGCATCAACATGACGATCCCCGCCGCGAAGGAGCTCTACGACTGGGCTTACCGCGGCACGGAGGTCTCGGTCCACTACTGAGTCGGACCCTTCCAGGAGGGGCGGATGCTTCGGCATCCGCCCCTCCTTCCGTTTCGGCCCGTGCCCGCGTTGCCCGCCGGCCCGCCGACCGGCACAACTCCTGCACTCCGGCCCCACCGGGCACCCACCGGCCCCGAACACCCCACATCTGCAGGAGTTGTGCGCGCCGGTCGGGGCCGAACCGGGCACGAACGGGGCGGGGCCGGCGGTCCGACAACAGAAAAGGGGCGGATGCCGCGTGGCATCCGCCCCTCTCGGGTTCGTGGGATCAGCGCAGAGCGTCGACCACCGCGTTCAGCGTTGCGGACGGGCGCATGACCTTCTCGACCAGCTCCGTGTTCGGACGGTAGTAGCCGCCGATCTCGGCGTGGTGGCCCTGGACCGCGTTGAGCTCGGCGACGATGGTCTGCTCCTCGGCCGCCAGCTTCTCGGCGACCGGGGCGAAGACCTGGGCCAGGTCGGCATCGGTCGTCTGCTTCGCCAGCTCCTGCGCCCAGTACAGCGCGAGGTAGAAGTGGCTGCCGCGGTTGTCGATCGTGCCGAGGGCGCGGCCCGGCGACTTGTCGTTCTCGAGGAACGTGCCGGTCGCGGCGTCGAGCGTCTGCGCGAGCACGCGGGCACGATCGTTGCCCGTGGTGTCGGCGAGGTGCTCGAGCGAGGCAGCGAGGGCGAAGAACTCGCCCAGCGAGTCCCAGCGGAGGTAGTCCTCCTCGACGAGCTGCTGCACGTGCTTCGGGGCCGAGCCGCCGGCGCCGGTCTCGAACAGGCCACCGCCCGCGAGGAGCGGGACGATCGAGAGCATCTTGGCACTCGTGCCCACCTCGAGGATCGGGAACAGGTCGGTCAGGTAGTCGCGCAGCACGTTGCCGGTGACCGAGATCGTGTCCTCGCCGCGGCGGATGCGCTCGAGCGAGTAGGTCGTGGCCTCGGCGGGGGCGAGGATCTCGATCGTGAGGCCGTCGGTGTCGTGGTCGGCGAGGTACTCGTGGACCTTGGCGATCAGGTTGCGGTCGTGCGCGCGGCTCTCGTCGAGCCAGAACACGGCCGGAACGCCGGTCGCGCGGGCGCGGGTGACGGCGAGCTTCACCCAGTCGCGGACCGCGACGTCTTTGGTCTGCGTCGCGCGCCAGATGTCGCCCGTGTTCACCTCGTGCTCGAGCAGCACGTCGCCGTTCGAGGCGACGACCTGCACGCGGCCGGGGGCGCCGATCTCGAAGGTCTTGTCGTGGCTGCCGTACTCCTCGGCCGCCTGGGCCATGAGACCGACGTTCGGCACCGAGCCGATGGTGGCGGGATCGAGGGGACCGTTCGCGATGACGTCTTCGATGGTCGCCTGGTAGACGCCTGCGTAGGAGGAGTCCGGGATGACGGCGAGAGTGTCGCCCTCTCCCCCGTCGGCGCCCCACAGCTTGCCGCCGTTGCGCACGAGCGCCGGCATCGAGGCATCCACGATGACGTCGGAGGGGACGTGCAGGTTGGTGATGCCCTTGTCGCTGTTCACATACGACAGACGGGGGCCGGATGCCAACGCCTCGCGGATCTCCATGGCGATCGCGTCGCCGCCCTCGACGTTCGACAGGCCCGCGAGGATCGAGCCGAGGCCGTCGTTGGGCGTCAGGCCCGCGGCCGCGAGAGCGTCGCCGTGACGGTCGAACACGTCGGCGAAGAAGGCCTTCACGACGTGACCGAAGATGATCGGATCGCTGACCTTCATCATCGTGGCCTTGAGGTGCACGGAGTACAGCACGTCGTCGGCCTTCGCCTGCTCGAGCGTGTCCGCGAGGAACGCGTCGAGGGCTGCGGCCGAGAGGAAGGTGGCATCCACGATCTCGCCCTGCAGGACCTTCAGGCCCTCCTTCAGCGTCGTGGTCGTGCCGTCTTCCGCGACGTGCTGGATGGTCAGGACGTCGTCGTCGGCGATCACCACGGACTTCTCGTTCGAGAAGAAGTCGTCGTGGCCCATCGTCGCGACGCGGGTCTTCGAGCCCTCCGCGAACGGCTTGTTGCGGTGCGGGTGCTTCTTCGCGTAGTTCTTCACCGCGAGCGGGGCGCGGCGGTCGCTGTTGCCCTCGCGCAGCACCGGGTTCACGGCCGAGCCCTTGATGCGGTCGTAGCGAGCCCGCACGTCTTTGTCTTCGACGCTCGACGCCTCGTCGGGGTAGTCGGGGATGTCGTAGCCCTGCGACTGCAGCTCGGCGATCGCGGCCTTGAGCTGCGGGATGGATGCCGAGATGTTCGGCAGCTTGATGATGTTCGCCTCGGGCAGCGTCGCGAGACCGCCGAGCTCGGCGAGGGCGTCACCCACCTGCTGCTCGGGGGTGAGTCGCTGGGGGAAGGCCGCGAGGATGCGGCCGGCGAGCGAGATGTCGCGGGTCTCGACGTCGACACCCGCCTGCTTGGTGACGGCCTGCACGATGGGCAGGAACGACGCGGTGGCAAGTGCCGGCGCCTCGTCGGTGTACGTGTAGATGATGGTGGAATCGGGCACGTCAGATCTCTCCGTAGAGGCGGCCAGGGTTGTGTTTCAGCCTATCGCACCTCGGCAAAGTCTCTTGATGTCAAGATAATTCGGCGCTTCGACACCCGTGCCGGTGCGCATGGTGTCCGGGACTCGGCGGCATCCCGAAGGTTGCAGACCTTCGCAGGCCCGATAGCCTGGGCGCATGGCCGACCTGCGTCTCGTCGAACTGTCCGCCGCCACCATCGTGGCGGTCAACACGCTGTCGTTGAAGCCCGGACAGGAGCAGTTCCTGGCGCCGGTGAGCTACGGCATCGCCGCCACCGTCATGAATCCCTCGACGTCGTGGCAGCGCGTCGTGCTCGACGGCGACGAGGTCGTGGGCTTCGTCAGCGCGAACTTCGATCCCGAGGCGCACGAAGAGCACTTCCGCTCGGTGCTGTGGCGCATCAACGTCGACGCCGACGAGCAGGGCCGCGGTGTCGGCAGCTACGCCATCGCCGCGGTGCTCTCCGAAGCGCGCGAGCGCGGCATGGACCACGTCGACGTCATCTACGAACCCGGCGTGGGCGGCCCCGAGACATTCTTCCAGCGCGTGGGCTTCCAGCCCGTCGGCGAGACCGAGTACGGCGAGGTCGTCGCGCGCGTCAGCGTCTGACTCTCGCCGCGCTCGGTCGCGCGCCGCGCTCGGTCGCGCGGCGCGCGGTCGCGCGGCGTGCGGGCCTGCATGCGGGCACGTGGGCGCGCAGATCCGGAAACGGCGCGTAGATCCGGATCGATCTGCTCATCCCATCCGGATCCACGACGCATCTCCGGATCTGATGACACCGCTTCGCGCGCGGGCACTCCTCCACACCGAGGAGAAAGCCCGAACTGTTCCCATCCACGCTCCGCTGCCCGATGACGGAGGGCGTGATCGGGCACGGTGATGTGATGGACATCGCGTCGCGGGTCACGCGTCAAGGCGGTATCGTCCACCGGCAGCAGCTGCTCGATGACGGTGTCCCGCTCCGCGCACTCCGCGCGGCCCTGACTCGAGGGGACGTCGTCCGCGTGCGGCGTTACTGGGTGGCGACGGGCTCTGCCCCTCCCCTCCTCCTCGAAGCCGCGCGAGCCTCCGGCCGACTCGCGTGTGTCAGCGCAGCCGCGCACCGCGGGTGGTGGATGCCGGAAGAAACGGCGACCAACGCTCATCTCGCGGTGCGTCCCGATGCCAAGCTGCCCCCGGGAACGACCGCGTTCATCCACTGGTCGAGGCCTCTCGTTCCGCAACCGCCTCACCGACTCATCGAGTCGGTACCGGACACCCTCGAGCACGTCGCGGCGTGTCTGCCGTTCGAGCAAGCGCTCGTCGTGTGGGAATCCGCGTGCGCGCACGAGCATCTGCACCCGGAGGCACTCACCCGCATCCGATGGCGGACCGGGAGATCACGCCGGCTGTCCGCGACGGCGCATGGGAGATCGGACTCCGGTCTGGAGACCCTCTTCGTGGTGCGGCTCGCCCCGTGGGGTGTCGTCATCCGCCAGCAGGTGATGATCGCGGGGCACGACGTGGACGTCCTCGTCGGCGAGAGGTTGATCGTGCAGCTGGACGGCTTCGCCTTCCATTCGACGCCGGCCGATCGCCACCGCGACGTCGCACACGACCGGGAGCTCCGAGCACGCGGCTACACGGTGCTGCGCTTCACCTATCGCGATGTCGTCACCGAGTGGGAACGGGTGGAGCGCGTCATCGTTCAGCACCTCGCGCAGGGCAATCATCTCGCCGATTGACGGGTCGGCCGGGTCCGCACGCCACGCCGCGAGGGCTCGGGCGCGTCACCACAGGACCGGCCTGTCCACCGCAGCCCCGAGGATGCGTCGCAGATCCGGAAATGCACCGCAGATCCGGAGCATTCGGCGCGCACGGTCCGGATCCGGCGAGCATCTCCGGATCTGCGCACCCGCGCGAACGCGCGGAGGAGACACAAAATTGCCCGCTACGCCGCTGAGCAAGTCCGACCACCCCGAACGACGGATGCCACGCCCCCGCGGCGCGTGGGAGGCGTGGCATCCGAGGGGCTGACGAACGTCAGACGAGCGAGTCCTGCCAGGCCGCGTGGAGCTGCGCGAACTTGCCCGTTCCGGCGATGAGGGCGGCGGGGGTGTCGTCCTCGATGATGCGGCCGTGCTCCATCACCAGCACGCGGTCGGCGATCGCCACCGTCGACAGGCGGTGGGCGATGATGATCGCGGTGCGGTCGGCGAGAAGAGTCTGCAGCGCATCCTGGATCTGACGCTCGCTCGGGATGTCGAGAGACGCCGTCGCCTCGTCGAGGATCAGCACCGCGGGGTTGGCGAGGAAGGCCCGCGCGAACGAGATGAGCTGGCGCTGTCCGGCCGAGACGCGCCCGCCGCGCTTGTTCACGTCGGTGTCGTAGCCGTCGGGGAGCTTCTCGATGAAGCCGTCGGCACCGACCGCGCGGGCTGCCGCGCGGATTTCGTCCATCGTCGCGTCGGGCTTACCGAGCGCGATGTTGTCGGCGACGGTCCCGCTGAACAGGTACGCCTCCTGCGTGACCATGACGATCGCGCGACGCAGATCCTTCGGGTGCAGCTGGCGCAGGTCGACACCGTCGAGCGTCACCGCCCCCTTCGTGGGGTCGTAGAAGCGCGACACGAGCTTCGCCAGGGTCGACTTGCCCGCACCGGTCGTTCCCACGAGGGCGATCGTCTGCCCCGCCGGGATGTCCAACGAGAAGTTCGGCAGGATGACGCGGTCATCGCTGTACCCGAAGGTCACCTCGTCGAAACGGACATGTCCCCGGGCCTCCCACAGATCGACGGGGTCGCTCGGATCGGGGACCGTGGGCTCCTCCTCCAGCACGCCCGACACCTTCTCGAGCGCCGCCGTCGCAGACTGGTACGAGTTCAGGAAGAACGCGACCTCCTGCAAGGGCGAGAAGAAGTTGCGGACGTACAGCACCGCGGCGGTCAGCACACCGATCTCGAGCGGGCCCGCGATCACCCGGCCACCGCCCCACAGGAGGACGAGCGCGACCGAGACGGCGGCGACCGCCATGATGCCGGGCTCGAACGTGCCGAAGAGGCGGATCGAGCGCATGTTGACGTCGCGGTAGTCGCCGGCGAGCTTGCCGAACTCGTCGTCGTTGCGCGGCTCCTTGCGGAACGCCTTCACGGCGCGGATACCCGTCATCGTCTCGACGAACTTCACGATGACCTGGGCGCTGATCACCCGCGACTCGCGGTAGATGACCTGGGAACGGCGGTAGAACCAGCGCATGAGCAGGTACATCGGAATGCCCATGACCGTCAAGATGAGGCCGGATTGCCAGTCGATGAGGAACAGGGCGACCAGCGTGAAGAGACCGTACAGCACCCCCGAGACCAGCTCGTTGAGCCCACCGTCGAGCAACTCGCGGATGGTGTCGAGGTCGCTCGTCTGGCGGGAGATGATGCGGCCCGACGTGTAGGACTCGTGGAACTCCAGGCTCAGCCTCTGCGTGTGCAGGAAGATGCGCTTGCGGAGGTCGAGCATCACGGCCTGGGTCAGACGGGCGGCGACCACGACGTACCAGCCGATGAGCACGGCACCGCCGATGCCCGCCGTCAGGTAGACGGCGACCACGCCGATGGTCGGCATCCAGTCGGCCTGATCGATGACCGCGGGCAGCGCGTTGTCGATGCCGTAGGCGATCAGCGCCGGGCCGGCGACGCGCAGGGCGGTCGACACGACGAGGACCGCCGCGGCGAGGACGAGCTGCCAGCGCAGCGGCGAGACGAGGGAACCGAGCAGGCGCAGCGAACGCTGCCGGATCGCCCGACTCTCGTCGCGGGTGTAGTCGGAGCGGTCTTCGCCGCTGGTTCCGGAGACGGTCGCGGTGGTCATCGGGTCGCCTCCTTCTCGGTGAGGGCGTCGTCGTCGTGTGCGCGGATCACATCGATCGCGCCGGTACGTGCCTCGCGCTCAGCCTCCTCGAGGCTCGAGATGACGTATCGGTAGTGCTCGCTCTCGCGGAGCAGGTCGGAATGCGCGCCGACCGCGGTGATGCGTCCGTTCTCGAGCAGGGCCACCCGGTCGGCGAGTGTCACCGTCGAGGGGCGGTGGGCCACGATCAGCGCGGTCGTCTCGCTGAGGACCTCGCGAAGAGCGTCCTCGACGAGCGCCTCGGTGTCGACGTCGAGCGCCGACAACGGGTCGTCGAGCACCAGAACGGCCGGTCGCGCGGCCACCGCGCGAGCCAGCGCCAGACGCTGTCGCTGCCCGCCGGACAGGCTGAGGCCCTCTTCGCCGATGATGGTGTCGAGGCCGGCGGGAAGATCGAACACGAAGTGCGCCTGGGCGACCTCGAGCGCTTCCTTCAACACGTGTTCCGCCTCGGCAGAGCCCGGTTCGAGGTCTTCCCTCCCGAGGAGGACGTTGTCGCGGACGGTCTGCGAGAACAGCGTCGCGTCCTCGAACGCCATGCCGACGTGCCGGCGCAGCTCGGCCAGGGTCAGCTCGCGCACGTCGACGCCGTCGAGCAGCACGCGCCCACCCGTGACGTCGTACAGGCGTCCGGGAAGCGTCGTGAGCGTCGTCTTGCCGGACCCCGTGAGGCCGACGAGGGCCATCGTCTCGCCCGGCCGCAGCACGAGGTCGACCCCGTCGATGAGATCCGGCTCGGAGGTCGCGGCATCCTGATACCGGAAATGCACGTCCTCGAACGTGAGCTCGCCGCGGGGTTCCGCGATGGTACGCGGGTTCTCAGGGTCGACGATCGTGTTCTGCTCGTCGAACACCTCGAAGATGCGGTCGGTGGCCGTGCGGGCGTCGAGAAGGAACGAGAAGAGGAAGCCGATCGACTCCATCGGCCAGCGCAGCACCGTCGCCATCGCGAAGAAGGCCACGAGCTCGGCGACCTGCAGCTGTCCGAGCTGGGTGAGCACGATACCGGCGCCGAGACACACCGCGAAGGCGATGTCGGGCAGCAGCACGAGGAAGAACCAGATCCAGCCGACGGCCCGGGCCTTGTCGATCTCGGTCTCGCGCAACGACTCGGCCTGACGGGTGAACTTCTGCAGGGCGTGCCGGCCCCGACCGAAGGCCTTCAGGACACGGATGCCGTGCACGCTCTCTTCCACGGAAGTGGCGAGGTCGCCGGCCTGATCCTGGCTCTGGCGGGTCAAGGCTCCGTAGCGCTTCTCGAAGCGGAAGCCGACGTAGATGACGGGGGCCGAGGTGACGAGGAACAGCGCACCGAGGAGCCAGTGCCAGCGGAAGAGCAGCACCGCGCCGATCGCGATCGTGAGCAGGTTGACCACGAGGAGGATCACCCCGAACGCGAGCCAGCGGCGGAGCATGCTGATGTCCTGCATCATGCGCGAGAGAAGCTGGCCCGACTGCCAGCGATCGTGGAACGCGACAGGCAGACGCTGCAGGCGCGAGTAGAACGACTGACGCAGGTCGTACTCGACCTTGGTCGCGGGCGCGAGGACGAACCATCGCCGCAGCCACACCATCGCGGCCTCGGCGAGCCCGAGCGCGAGCACCGCGATCGAGCCCCAGACGAGGGCGCCGGGGTCGAGGGACGCGATGGGCCCGGCGACGATCTGCTCGAGCACGAGCGGGATCGCCAACGCCAGGAGGCTCGCGATGAGCGCGGTCACCGCTCCCGCGAGCAGGCGCGGGATGACCGGACGTGCGATCGGCAGAAGCCGAGCGAGCGCGCGTGGAGTGGACAGGTGCGGACGGGGCGAAGCGGAAGTCATGATCCTCGAGAGGTCGAAGCGAGCGCCGGGATCGGGCGCGGGAGGGGATGCCGAAGGGCACCGGCGGTCGCCGGGACGGGCGCGGAGGGCGGCGCTCGAGCGCCGGCGTGAGGCCCTAGCGGCGCCCGTGAGGACGCGCGGAAAAGACGGAGGGCGCGGCGACACGGGCGACGGGGGCGTCGATGTGGTCCATGGCATCCTCCTTGAGGTGAGCGGAAGCTGCCCGGGGGTGTGACAGCCCTTCAGGATATCCCCAGGGGAAGACGGAGGGCAAGAGCCGGATCGGGGCGAGAGCCCGGGGACGACCCCGCGACCGGACCTCTCCTCACGCCGCCTCGCGCTCCAGCAGACGCCGCTTGACGTCGGTCCCCCAGGCGAATCCCCCCATCGTGCCGTCGCCGCGCAGGACGCGATGGCAGGGCACGAAGAGGGCCGGAGCGTTACGAGCGCAGATCGAGGCCGCCGCCCGGACGGCCGCGGGAGAGCCCAGCGCCGCGGCGAAGCCGGTGTAGGTCAGCGGCGATCCCGGGGCGATGCGGCGCAAGGCATCCCATCCCGCTTGCTGCAGGGGCGTCCCGAACTGGCGGACTTCGACCCCCTCGATCGCGGCGAGGTCACCCTCGTAGTACGCACGTACGGCGTGCGCGGCGGGGGTCTCTCCCTCGACGACCTCGTCCGGTCGCCGGTCCGGCCGAAGACGGGCGAGAACCGCCTCGGCATCGGAGGTCCACCCCGAGACGAGGACGCGTCCGTCGGCATCGGCGAGGATCGCGAAGGGTCCGTCGGGCGTATCGAGGAACTGCAGGGTCGAGGTGCTCATCGAAGGGGCTCGCTTTCGGGTGCGGTGGGGAGGGACGAGGTTGCGGTGAGGGGCGGCAGGGCCTCCGC
>NZ_LDRT01000079.1 GCF_001476655.1 Microbacterium testaceum
CGTGCTCGCGGCGCTCGTCGACGCGGGCGTCTCCGTCCACCCCGGACCCGCGCCGCTCGCGGTCGCCCAGGACAAGCTCGTCATGCGCACCCGCATGGCTGAGCTGGGACTTCCGCAGCCCGACTGGGCCGCCGTCGCCGACGCGGCCGAGCTCCAGTCCTTCCTCGACGCGCACGGCGGTCGGGCCGTGGTCAAGACGCCTCGGGGCGGGTACGACGGCAAGGGCGTGCGCGTGGTGTCCGCAGCCACCGAGGCCGACGACTGGTTCACGGCGCTCGCCGAGGACGGCAACGGTGGTGCCCTCCTCGCCGAAGAGCTCGTCGACTTCACCCGTGAACTGGCCCAGCAGGTCGCGCGCCGTCCGTCGGGAGAGGTCCGGGTGTACCCCGTCGTCGAGACCGTGCAGCGTGGCGGGGTCTGCGCTGAAGTCGTCGCCCCCGCGCCCCGCGCCGACGCCCGTGCCCAGCGGGTCGCCGCCGAGATCGGCGTCGCCGTCGCGGAGGGTCTCGGCGTCACCGGAATGCTCGCCGTCGAGCTCTTCGAGACCAGCGATGAGCGCATCCTCATCAACGAGCTCGCGATGCGCCCGCACAACAGCGGCCACTGGACGCAGGACGGCGCGGTCACGAGCCAGTTCGAACAGCACCTGCGAGCGGTCCTCGACCTGCCGCTCGGATCGACGGCGGCCATCGCGCCCTGGGCGGTCATGATCAACGTCCTCGGCGGTCCCGAGGAGGGCACGCTCGAGGAGCGCTTCCCGGCCGCGATGGAGGCCCACCCGACCGCGAAGATCCACACCTACGGCAAGGCCCCGCGCCCCGGCCGAAAGGTCGGGCACGTCAACGTGACGGGCGGAGACCTCGACGACGTCGTGTACGAGGCCCGCGCGGCGGCGGCGTTCTTCGATTGAGGTGAGCCTCTGAGCGTGCCGTTGCGAGTTCTTCCAGCGAGCCGCCCTAGCCTGGACCGGTGACCCGGCCGCTGCATTCTTCCGAGACGCCCGTGGTCGGCGTCGTCATGGGCTCCGACTCCGACTGGCGGGTGATGAACGCCGCCTCCGAGGTGCTCACCGAGTTCGGGATCCCCCACGAGGTCGAGGTCGTCTCGGCGCACCGCACGCCCGACAAACTCGTGCGATACGGACGCGAGGCGCGCGCGCGCGGACTCCGCGCCATCATCGCCGGGGCCGGGGGTGCCGCGCACCTGCCCGGGATGCTGGCATCCGTCACCGCCCTCCCCGTGATCGGCGTCCCCGTCCAACTCGCCACCCTCGACGGGCTGGACTCGCTCCTGAGCATCGTGCAGATGCCGGCGGGAATCCCCGTGGCCACCGTGTCGATCAACGGGGCGAAGAACGCGGGGCTCCTGGCCGCTCGTCTCCTCGGTGCGGCCGACCCCGAGGTCGCCGACCGCGTCGAGGCCTACGCGCGCGATCTGGAGATCCAGGTCGAAGAGAAGAACCGCCGGCTCAAGGAGTCTCTATGACGCTCGCGCCGCCGCGCGTGCCCGCGCGCTCCTCGCTGGTCGAGCAGCGTCCCCTGCGCAATCCGGACCTCGGCTCGACCGAGGTCATGACGCGCCGCGGGTGGTGGCTGATCGTCGCGAACCTGCTCATCCCCGGGTCCGCCCAGGTGCTGGCGGGCGACCGACGTCTCGGTCGGTTCGGTCTCGGCGCGACCGTCGCCCTGTGGGTGATGATCGTGCTCATCGCGCTCTGCGCCCTCCTCGCGCCCAGCACTCTGTTCGCCCTGGCCACCGGCTCGTCCATCCCCGACTTCCTCTCGTGGTTCCGGTGGCTCCCGCTCACCCTCGTCCAGGGCGTGCTCATCGGATACGCGGTGCTCTGGATCGTGCTGACGATCGACACGCTGCGACTGGTCCGCCTCGTGCGGACGGGCCCGCTCGCGCGCTTCGGTATCGCGATCGTCTCGATCGGCCTCACCGGCGCCCTCGTTGCGGGCGCCGGCTGGGCGGTGCAGACGGCCGGCACGACGCGTGACGCGTTCGCGGAGATCTTCGCCCAGTCCGCCCCCGTCGTCCCCCCGTCCGACGGGTACTACAACATCCTTCTGCTCGGAGCCGACTCGGGCGAGGGGCGCGACTCCATGCGTTTCGACAGCATCTCGGTGGTCTCGATCAACGCCGCCTCGGGTGCGGTGACCATCACCGGCATCCCGCGCGACATGCCGAACTTCCCCTTCGCGCCGGGACCCATGCAGGACAAGTACCCCAACGGGCACGAGGGCAAATTCGATCCGACCTGCGGGTGGGGCAGCGGAATCAATCAGCTGCGCACCGAGGTCGAGGTCTGCCAGGACGGCAAGACCCTGTATCCGGATGCCGAGGCCCACGGTTCCGAGCCCGGCATCGAGGCGACCAAAGACGCGGCCGAGGGCATCCTCGGCATCCAGATCCCGTACTACGTGCTCCTCGACATGAAGGGGTTCGCGAATCTCGTGGACGCCCTCGGCGGGGTCGACATCACGGTCGACGAGCGTCTGCCCAAGGGCGGACCCGCCTACGACGGCCAGCCCGTCGACGACTGGGCCTTCGGATGGATCGAGCCGGGCGCGCAGCACATGAACGGCGACACGGCGCAGTGGTACGCCCGCTCGCGGTACACCACGAGCGACTTCGATCGGATGCGGCGTCAGCGCCAGCTGCAGGAGGCGATCCTCGCGCAGTTCACCCCGCAGAACGTCCTCACCCACTTCCAGGAGGTGGCCGCGGCCGGGACGAACATCGTCGAGACCGACCTTCCCCAGGGGCTCATCGCTCCGACGCTGGTCGACCTCGCGCTGAAGGCGAAGGACCAGCCCGTCTCGACCATCGAGCTCACTCCCGACGGCGGGGTCGACGAGTTCGACCCGGACTACGCGCAGGTCCAGCAGATCGTCCACGACAAGCTGCATCCCCCCACCGAGACAGAGGCGCCCGCCCCGTGACCGTCACCCTGCGCGTCGTGCTGGACCAGCTCGTCGCTCCCACCTCCCGTGATCTCGCCGAGGCCTCGGCCTCGCTCGCCCAGGCGTTGATCGACACCGCTCCGCGCGGCTGCGACGTCGCCAGCATCGTCCCGTCACCGGGTCTGCCCGACGACGCCGGCGTCACCGGGCTGTCCGCCGAGACGCGCCTGCAGATGCGCCGGCGCGAGCTCGCGGCCTCGTGGCAGCTCGGTGTGGCTCCCGGCGTCGGCAAGGGACTGATCCACTCGCCGACGGCACTCGCCCCGCTCGTCCGGCACGACCGCGTCAACGAGACGCACCAGATCGTCGTCACCCTCTGGGACCTGCGCGCGTGGGAGGCGCCCGACGAACTGCCCCGCGCCGAGGCGCTCGCCTCGCGGGCCCTGCTGTCGCGGGTCGCGAAGCACGCCGACGCGGTCGTGGTGCCCACGCACGCGATGGCCGAGCGGCTCGGGGAACTGGCCAAGTCGAAGCTCGTGTCGAAGGTCCGCGTGATCGGCGGCGCACCGGCGGCGGGGATGCGCGTGCCCTCGGACGCGGTCGGTCGTCTTCGCGCCCTCGATCTCCCCGCGACGTTCCTCGCGGTCGCGGGCGGCAGTGCGCCCTCCGACGGCCTCGCGGACGCCTTCGCCGCAGTGACGGCCGCGGAGTGGGACGGTGACGTGGTCGTCCTCGACGTGCCCGAGGGCGACGAGCCCGCGGTGGTCGAGCTCGCCGTCGCCGCCGGTGTCCCGGAGGCACGCGTGCACGCCCGCGGTTCGCTGGACCAGTGGGATCGGGCGGCGGTCCTCTCGCACGCGGAAGCCTTCGTGACCGGATGCGCCCGGACCGACTGGCCCTGGCGGGCGGTCGATGCGCTGGCCGTCGGCATCCCGATCGTGGCGGTCGACACGCCCGTCCATCGCGAGGTCCTGGCGGATGCCGTGGCCCTCGCGCCCGCCGACGATCTCGGCGCGGCGCTGACGCGGGCTCTGGGCGAGGACGGCGCCCGCCTGCGGGTGCTCGCCGGCGACCGCGCCAAGGGCTTCGCCTGGGAGCCGTGCGCCGATCGCATCTGGGCCCTGCACGCCGAGCTCTAGGCGGACCCCGCGGCGCACACGCCGTCGGGTCCGCCCCTATGCTCGGACGCATGCCTGCACGCGCCGGGATCGTCGTCCGTACCCGCCAACGCCCGGCGTTCCTGCGTCGGGCGCTGGGTGACATCGCCGCGCAGCGGTTCGGCGACTGGCGGGTGGTCGTGGTCAACGACGGCGGAGACGCGGCCGAGGTCGACGCCCTCGTCGAGGAGGCCGGGTTCGGCGACCGTGTGCGCGTCGTCCACATCGCCCCCGGGGATGGGGGGCGGTGCATCGCGGCCAACACGGGGGTGCGCGCTCTCGACACCGAGTACGTGGTGCTGCACGACGACGACGACCGGTGGCACCCCGCGTTCCTCGAGCGCACGGTCGCGTGGCTCGACGCGCACGCCGCCCACGCGGCGGTGTCGGCGGCGACCGAGATCGTCTACGAGGAGAACCACGGGGGAACCTGGGTCGAGGTCGGCCGTGCGCCGTTCTGGGCGGGCATGAGCCGGATCTCGCTCGGCGAGATGATGAGCGTGAACCGCGCCGTCCCGATCTCGGTCGTCTATCGACGCCGCCTGCACGACGAGATCGGCTGGTACGACGAGACGCTCGACGCCGTCGAGGACTGGGACCTCTACCTGCGGATGCTGCGTGGCCACGAGATCGGTTTTCTCGCGGGGGAGCCGCTCGCGTTCTGGACGCAGCGTCCCGACTCGGTGGGCCTCGATGCCAACAGCATGTTCGGTCTCGCGGCCGAGCACGCGCGCGACGACGCGGTGGTGCGCGATCGCGCGCTCGCCGAATGGGTGCAGCGCGAAGGGCCCGGGCTCCCGTTGTACCTGGCCTCGCTGCAGACCCAGCTCGCCGCCCACGTCGACTACGCCGTCGACCGGCTCCGGGCCGAGCTGCGCGACGATGTCCGGCGTGAGATCGACGCCCACCAGCCGCTGCTCTCGCGGGTGCGGCGGCTGCGGAGTCGACTGAGACGGTGACGGCTCGCCCGTAGAATCGAGGGATGCGCCTCGGTCGCCTTCGGGAGAGTGTCCGCCGTTCTCGCGAACTCCCCGTCGTCGGACCGGTGGTCCGGGCCGCGGATCGCATCTGGTGGGCACGGACGATCGGCCGTTCGGAGCTGGTGGATGCCGAGTACTACGGCACCCAGCTCGGATTCCCGCGCGTACCCCGCGCTCTCGCGATCGCGCACTACGTCGCGTGGGGCTTCCGCCGGGGGATGAGCCTGAACCCCCTCTTCGACGACATCGTCGCCGGGGGAGAGCTGCCCGAGGTCCTGCGCGTCCCGGCGCTGTACGCGTACCTCGTGAGCGAGCGTGAGACGGTTCGCGTGCACCCGTGGTGGGATGCCGAGGAGTATGGGCGCGAGCACGGCGCGCCCGGTCTCGAACACGCCTGGGCGCGGCGCGACACCGAGATCGAGCTGACGGCCGCCGGCTGGACGATGCGCATGCCCGTCGCCGAGGTGCGTCGGCGCGCTCTTCGCGCCGCGAGCACCTGGCGACGCCACCGGCACCACCCGTCGCCCGCCGGGTCGCCCGCCGCGGTCGGGTTGGTCCGCCCTCTGCAGGCGCGGGACCGCCGCTACGACGCCAAGCTCCGGCAGGCGGCGGCTCGCGCCACCGTCGATCGCGTCGTCGTCCCGCTCGTCGGAGTCGACGCGGCGCAGTGGGTCTCCGCGCACCTGCTGGCCCACATCGTGCCCGATCTGACCCTCCGGGGCGAGTCTCGTCGCGTGGCGTGGACGCACATGCTGAAGGGTGCCATCGCGCCTCTCGACGTCGAGGTCGTCGTCACCCTCGACCCGCGCGCGGAGTTCGGCGATGACGAGATCGACGCGCTCGTCGCGGCCGCCGGCGACGACGTCGCAGCCGTGCCCGCCCATCTCGCTCAGGACGGAACGATCGACGGTCTCGGCGCAGCGCAAACCGGCGGCGCGGTGGCGTGGCCGATCCTCTCCGGGCACCCGTCGGAGGACCTCGACCCCCTCGATGAGATCGTCTCGGTCCCGCTGCTGCGCAGTCTCAGCGTGGCCGCTCCTCGAGCCGAGCTGCGCGCGCTGCTCGAGCGCACGGGGGTGCGCTCGGCGGCGTCGTTCGCCGATGCCCTGCGCGCGCGGATGGGCGTTCGAGTGTTGACGGCCGTGCGGCCGGTCCTCGAGGAGCCCCTGCTGGTCTTCGACGAGCCTCGGCCGTCGGGGGGAACGGATCCCCGCGACCGCGAGGCCGCCACCGCACTGATCGAGGCCGCGGGGTTCGACGTGGTCGAATGGCGCGGCTCGGCCACGGGCATGATCGCGCCTCACCTCCGGTGGCGCCGACCGCATCCCGACGCGCAGCGCTGGGCGATCAAGACCTGCGCGCCGGCGGGACAGCAGGGCGCCATCTGGGGAGACGTGCACTTCGCCCGTGGTCTCGCCGCGGCGCTGCGGCGTCGGGGCCACTCGGTCGTGATCGATGCCTACGCCGCGCGGTCCCGCTCCACGACGTACCTCGACGACGTCAACGTCGCCGTCCGCGGGATGGATCGCATCGACGCCGTCGAGCCCGGGGTCAACCTCCTCTGGATCATCAGTCACCCCGAGCAGATCACGCGCGACGAGCTCGCCGCCTTCGACAGGGTCTTCGCCGCCTCGGCGGGCTGGTCGCGCAGGACGACGGCGCGCTGGGGCATCGACGTGCAGCCGTTGCTCGAGGCCACCGACACCGACGTGTTCCGCCCGCAGGGCGTCGAGCGCACCGACGAGATCGTCTTCGTCGGCAAAGCGCGCGGGGTGGCGCGGCCGAGCGTCGTCGCCCCCCTCCGCGCCGGTGTCCCTGTCCGCGTCTACGGCCCCGATTGGCGGACCTTCATCCCCCACGCGGCCATCGCCGCTGCGAGCATGCCCCACGCCGACCTGCCGCGACGGTACGAGTCGGCATCCGTCGTCCTCAACGACCAGTTCCCGTCGATGCGGCGCGAGGGGTTCATCGCGATCCGCCCGTTCGACGTGGTGGCGATGGGGGGTCGAGTGATCTCCGAAGAGGTCGACGGGATCGAGGAAATCTTCGGTGGGGCCGTGGTCGTCTACCGCGATGAGGCGCACCTCGTCGAGCTCCTCCGGACGGATCCCGATGAGATCTTCCCCGATGCCGAGCACTTGGCGCAGATCGCGGCCCGGGTCCGCGCCGAGCACTCCTTCGACGCTCGCGCCGCGGTGCTCGACGCGGCGGCCCGCAGCGCTCGCGCGCGCCGGCCCGCGCGACCGCTGCGGTGAGCGGCACACAGGGAGTGCGCGATGCGGCCCTCTAAGCTCGATCCCGTGCGTTCACTCCTCCGCCGGGCCGTCTGGCAGATCAACGCGATCCGTCACCGCGACCCGCTCTCTCCGGCCGTCTTCGCTCGCCTGTTCGGAGCCCGTCGTCGGCGCCCCTGGGACCCGACGGTCCGCCCGCGTCGCATCGTCGTCCTGCGCAGCGACGAGATCGGCGACACCAGCACAACCCTGGCTCTGTTCGCTGCCATCCGCGCCCACTGGCCCGAGGCAACGGTCCACTTCGTGCTCAAGCCCGGACCGGCAACGATGTTCCACGCGACGCCGACCGTCGATCGCGTCATCGAATGGACGCCGGTGACGGAGGGGTCGGCGCTCAAGCGCCAGATCCTCACGGCACGGCAGGGGCTCCGCCGCTTCGGCCTCCGGGGGTACGACCTCGCGATCCTGCCGCGGTGGGACTTCGACGACACCCCGGTCCGGTATCTGGCGGTCGCGTCGCGCGCGCGCTCGGTCGTCGGCTTCGCTCCGGTCCCCGAGCGCGAGCCGGAGTGGTTCGGCCCGCAGGACAAGCTGCTCACCGACGTCATCTCGCGCGGCACGACGCCGCGCCTCACGGTCGGGCAGCTGCGACGCGTCGCCGAGTACCTCGGCCTCCCCTGGGAGGATCACCGTCTCCCGCCCGTCGGTCGGGGTCTCTTCGATGACGCCGACCTGCGCGCGGCGACCGCGAAGGCGGGCCTCGGAGACACCGAAGGAATCGTGGTCGGCCTGGGCATCGGTGCTCGCGATGCGAAGCGTCAGTGGCCCGTCGAGGATCTCGCCGACGTGATGCAGACGCTCTCCGCCGAGCGTCCCGTCGCGGTCCAGATCCTGGGCGGGGGCGTCGACACCGCCCGCGCCCGAGAACTCGTCGCGTTGCTGGAGGCCCGCGGCATCCGTGCCGTCGATCTGGCCGGGAAGCTCAGCCTGAGCGAGAGCGCCGCCGCCATCTCGCGGTGCGATGTGTTCCTGGGCAACGACTCGGGCCTGCAGCACATCTCGAGCAGCCTGGAGGTGCCGACGGCCGTCGTGACCTGTCACCCCGCGACGGGTTCGCCCTGGAGCGACAACGCTCCGGAGCGCTTCGGTCCGTGGTCGGCCCGCAGCGCGATGCTCCAGCCCTCGCACCCGGCGGAGGGGTGCGTCGACGAGTGCGTCGCACGCGAGCCCCACTGCATCCGCGCGGTGCGTCCCGACGAGGTCGCCGCGGCCGTCGAGGGGCTCCTCCGGTAACCCACCGGCTCCGTCCGTTACGCTCGTTCGGTCCGGCCGACCGCCGGTTCGCTCGCCCCACGTCTGGAAGTCACATGTCCGCACTGCCCCCGATCACTCCGCAGCACGTCCTCGGCTTCGAGGGCGCCCGGGTGGTCGTGATCGGCGACGCCATGCTCGACCGCTACGTCGCGGGTGCCGTCGACCGCATCTCGCCGGAAGCGCCCATCCCGGTCCTTCGCGTGCGGCAGGACCGCAGCGTCGCGGGCGGTGCAGCCAATGCCGCGATGAACATCGCGGCTCTCGGCATCCAGACCACGCTCGTGGCCGCATGGGCCGACGACGAGGCCGGGCGCGAGCTCGAACGTCTGCTCTCCGGGACGGGCGTCGCCACCTCGCCCATCCGGCGCGGCAGCGCCCCGACCATCGAGAAGCTGCGCGTCGTGGCGGGAATGCAGCAGATCGTCCGCGTGGACCGCGAGGACCTCACTCCCCTGGATGCCGATGGCATCGACGCCGCCTTCGAGGCTGTCCGTGCGGCCGTGGGTGAATCTCCGTCGCGCACGGCCATCGTCGTGTCCGACTACGCGAAGGGCATGCTGGGCGACGACCTCGTCACGCGGGTGATCGAACTGGGCAAGAGCCTCGGCACCCCGGTCGTCGTCGACCCGAAGTCCACCGACATCCGCAAGTACCGCGGGGCGACGATCGTGAAGCCCAACTTCGCCGAGGCCCTGCAGATGTCCGGTCTGCGTGCCGACGCCCCCGACGAGGAGACCCTCGACACCATCGCCGAGCGGCTGCTCGTCGACGGCATCGAGTCGCTGGCGATCTCCCTCTCCGCAGTCGGCGTGGAGGTCGTCGAGGCGACCGCCCGCACGCGCATCCCGACGCGCGCTCGTCTCGTGGCAGACGTCTCGGGTGCGGGGGACTCGATGATCGCCGGGATCGCCGCGGGGCTCGCCGCCGGCCTCACCACGTTGCAGGCCGTTCAGATCGGCAACATGGCAGCCGGCATCGCCTGCGGCCGGCCGGGCACCGCCGTCGTCTCGAGCGCCGACCTGCTGAACGAGCTGCTCGTGGAGTCCTCGCCCGAGGACCGTCCGGGCACGATCGAGGACTGGGACGAACTCGCTCAGCTCGTCGCCGTCGAGAAAGACGCCGGGAAGTCCGTCGTCTTCGCCAACGGCGTGTTCGACCTGCTGCACGCGGGACACGTGGCGCTTCTGCGGGAGGCGCGCTCTCTCGGCGACGTCCTGGTCGTGGGCGTGAACTCCGACGAGTCCACCGCGCGGCTGAAGGGCCCGACGCGCCCCCTTCAGCCCCAAGCGGACCGCATGAGCGTTCTCGAGGCGGTGCGCTACGTGGACTTCGTCACCGTCTTCGGCGAGGACACTCCGCGCGAGCTGATCCGCGCCATCCGCCCCGACGTCATCGTCAAGGGCTCGGACTACCGCCCCGACCAGGTCGTCGGCGGAGAGGATGCCAAGGCCTGGGGCGGACGCGTCCACATCGTCAATCTGCTCGACGGCGTCTCGACCACGCGCCTGTCGCAGGGTCAGCAGGTCCGCCGCGGCTGAACCGCGACGGATCGGAGGAAGGGAACAAAATGGGTGTTCTTCAGGAGAACCTGCTCGAGAACGCGCAGCGCATGGCGGCGCTCGCCGAAGACGCCGCCTTCGGTGCCGCCTTCGATCGGGCCGCGGATGCCATGATCACGTCGCTGCGACAGGGGGGCACGCTCCTCGCCTGCGGCAACGGCGGGTCGATGACGAACGCCCAGCACTTCGCCGAAGAGCTGACCGGTCGCTTCCGGGGCAATCGCCCGCCCCTACGGGCCATGGCGATCTCGGATCCCTCGCACCTCACGTGCGTGGCGAACGACTACGGCTACGAGTTCGTGTTCTCGAAGTTCGTGGAGGCCTTCGCCCGCCCCGGCGACGTGCTTCTCGCGCTCTCCACGAGCGGGAAATCCCCGAACGTCCTGCGCGCCGCGGAGGCGATGAAGGCCGCGGGCGGCATCGTCGTGGCATCGTCGGCAACGGCTGAGTCGGCCCTCGGACAGATGGCGGACGTCACGATCGCGCTCGGCGGGAGTCGCTGGGCAGACCGGGTTCAGGAGTCGGAGCTCGTCGTCATCCACTCGCTCATGCAGGCGATCGAGGACGGGTTCGGCTACTCCGCGGAGTGAGTCGCGCGCGCTGCCACGAGGGGAGCGAGAGCTGCGGCGAAGGTCGCCAGACTCGGGTAGGTGAGGTCGGCCGCCGGGTCGATCTGGGACGAGATCCGCACGACGGCTCCGCCGCCGTTCGCCGCGGCGAGGCGACGCCCCATCTCCACATCGCCGGGTGTGTCGCCGACCATCACGGAAAGCGCGCCGTCGATCTCCGGGTGCTGCGCGAGATCGTCCTGCGCCATGCCCGGACGGGGCTTTCGACACGGGCAGTCGTCGGCGTCGAGATGTGGGCAGTACCGGATGCCGTCCAGGCGACCGCCGGCCGCGACGATGTGGTGCCGCATCCGTTCGTGAAGCTCGGCGAGCTCGTCCTCCGTCATCAGGCCCTTGCCGATGCCCTGCTGGTTCGTGACCAGGACGATGCGCGGCGCCCACCGCGCGAGGACGGGCAACGCATCCAGGACACCCGGTTCGAAGTGGAACTCGTCCCAGGTACGGACATAACCGCCCATGATGCGGGTGTTCACGACACCGTCGCGGTCGAGGAAAAGAGTCCAGGAGCGACCGACCCGTTCGTCGACGAGAGGGGAGAGACGAGAATTCACCCGACGACGCTAGCAGTGGCGCGCGACGCGGACCGGGGTGTACCGCTACGTTGACCGCATGACCTCTCGGGTTTCCACGGGTATCGCAGCCCTCGCCGTCGTTGTGATGTCGCTGACCAGCGCGACGGGGGCGGTCGCCCTCGAACCGCTTCCGAACGAATCCGCGCCGGTGAAGGCGGCGCCGACGGCGACGGACGCTTCCGCGATCGGCGAGCTCGTGGAGCTCTCCGACCTGCCGGGTTCGACCGGGTCGACGTTCTTCGTGCGGGGCGAGTCCGGCGACACCACCGCCGTCGGTGCGGACGCCGTCCAGGAGATCGGAGCCGTCGCCGGAGACAAGGTCGAGATCGCCGACGGCGAGCTCTCCGTGGTCTCGCCGATCGAGGAGGCGGCGCCCGGGCTGGCCCACACCGTGGACGTCGTGCTGGTGACCGTGCGCATGCCCGCCGCCGATGGCCGACCCGCGTACGACGCCCGTCCCTCCGCGTCGGTGGACACCGTCACCTCGTGGATCTCGTACGCCTCGGATCACCTGCGCCAGGCCAGCAACAGTCGGGTGGCCTCTCTCGCTCTCGGAGCGCGCGCCGAGATCACCACGGCAGGGACGTGCCAGCTCGACCTCGCAGGCTCGTCCGGCGACCTGACCGTCTGGAACGAGGCGGCCCGGGCCATCTCACCCGGACGAAACGCGGCGAGCTACGAGAACAGCGGAGGACGCCACCTCCTCGTGGTGTTCCCGGCCGAGTGCGCGGATGCCTGGCAAGGCTCCGTCGGGATCGCGAACGTCGGCGGTGGCCTCTCGTACGGGGGCAACATCGCTCTGCTCGATCTGGGCCGGGGGCAGCGCCAGGCTTTCCTCCACGAGTTCGGCCACAACCTGAGCCTCCGGCACGCGAACAACTACGCCTGTCTCCCGCTGCAGAAGCACTGGGAAGGGAACGAGGGGTGCGGCTTCGCGGAGTACGCCGACGTCTACGACCCGATGGGGATCGTCGTGGACGGCGACTACGACTCCCCGTTGTTCAATGCGGCGCACCGCGACGCGCTCGGCGGATACCCGGAGGGCAGTCTCGTGACGGTCGAGCAGGATGCCTCGACCTCCGTGACCCTTCGTCCCGCCTCCTCAGCGAACGGCACTCTCGCGATCAAGGTGCGTGATTCCAACGGGTGGGACTACTACCTCGACCTCCGCAACGGCCGTGGCTCCTTCGAGAGCGGCGCGTACTACGCCCGCGGCCGGGAGTGCGAGATCACGTGGGTGTGCACCCGGGACTACGGGGTTCGCATCACCCAACAGCAGTCCGCCGGCACGACGTCGTACGCGGTGGCGAGCGCGCAGGATGACGGCGACGGGTATGCGCTCGTGAAGGGCGATTGGTTCTCATCGTCGGAGGGGACGACCTGCGACATCTGGCTGTCCGTCGACGACATGTCGATGGACGGTGCCGGTCGCCCCACGTCGGCGACCGTGACCGTCCGCACCGGTGACAAGGCACCCGCGTGCGGGACCAGCCCCGACGGAGTCCATCCGTGGTTCCAGGCCAAGTACAAAGAACTGGGCGGCGCCTCCGGCCCGCTCGGCAAGCCGATCGCCCCCATGGTCTGCCAGTCCTCCGCGTGCTGGCAGGAGTTCGCCGGGGGCGTGCTGACCTCGGACGGTACCCAGATCGTGATGCTGTCCACCGCCTACGTGACCACGTGGTTGGCCAACGGCGGCCCGGACGGCGCCCTCGGTCTGGTCGCAGGACCCGAGTCGTGCTTCGGGACCTCTTGCGCGACGCCCTTCACCGGAGGGGTCATCACCTGGGTGCCGGGGCAGGGGGTCACCGCCGTGCCCGTGCACCCCTGGTTCCAGGCGAAGTGGAAAGAGCTCGGTGGGATCACCGGGTCGATCGGAACGCCCACCGAGGGGATGCGATGCCAGTCCTCGGCGTGCTGGCAGCAATTCACCGGCGGCGTCCTGACGTCTGACGGTCGCCAGATCGTCCGGCTCTCCTCGGCGTACGTCTCGACCTGGACCGCCTGGGGCGGACCCGACGGTGATCTCGGGCTCGTGGCCGGAGGCGAGTCCTGTTTCGGAACGTACTGCCAGGCGTCGTTCGTCGGGGGAGTCATCGTCTGGGTGCCGAACAGCGGCGTCTACCCCGTGGCGAAGAAGTGGTTCTATCCCGCGTGGATGGCGCGCGGGGGCGCCACCGGTTCCCTGGGCCTGCCCTCGGACGCCATGAAATGCCAGTCCGCCGCGTGCTACCAGGTCTTCCGGAAGGGCACGCTGACCTCGTCGACGTCCGGCATCCTCTCGCTTTCGTCGGCGTACGTGTCGAGGTGGATCGGCTGGGGCGGTCCAGATGGACAGCTCGGTCTGCTCACCGGGCCCGAGGTCTGCTCCGGTTCGTTCTGCCAGGTGCCGTTCCAGCGGGGCTTGATGGTCTGGCAACCCGGGACGGACGTCCGCACCCTCTTCGGGGATGAGGCCGACGAGTGGCGGCGCACGCACCCGGTGATGGCTCCCGCGCGCTGACCGGGCGCCTTCCCCGAGGAAAAATCCGTGTCCGGGGGGCATTTTCCCTGTTAACAGTGATACTGGAGGGGTGAATGAACGTTCCGGCCGATCGCCGAGGATCTCCGGGCGTGCCCGGCACCGCACGCGCGTCCTGCAGGGCGCCCTCGTGGCGGTCGCCCTCGTCGCGACGCTGACCGCGTGCGCGTCGCGCCCCGGCGCGTCCACCACCGCGACCCCGACCGTCGAGCCCGCGCCCACCGCCTCGGCATCCCCGTCGCCCTCCGCGACCCCCTCGCCCGAGGCGACGGACGAGGTGCAGCCTGAACCCGTGGCGACCAGTTCGGGGCCGGCGCTGGTCACGATCGTCAACTACGGGGCAGACGGTCAGAACATCTCGGCGTCCGGTCTCGTCTCCGGACCCATCGAAGAAGGCGGTGTGTGCACGCTGACCGCGACGTCGGCGAGCGGTGCGATCTTGACCGGATCCATCGATGCGGTGGCCACGCCCGCGGCCGTGAACTGCGGCATCATCGACATCCCGGCGCCCGCGGGGGAGTGGAAGCTGGTGCTCGAGTATCGCTCCGCCGGGACGTCGGCGGCGTCCGAGGCCGTCACGGTCTCCCAGCCGTGACCTTCGCCCCCGCCCGCGCGCGGTTCTCCTGGGTGCTGGCGGCGCTGGCCTCTTTCGCGTTGGTGCTCGGGATCCTGCCGGTGCTTGCGCCCGCCGTGGCCCCGGCGGCGACGGCGGCGAACGCGAGCGACTTCCAAGACGGCTTTCTGATCTCGGACGACAACTTCTTCGACGCCGGCTCCCTGACGGCATCCGACATCCAGAACTTCCTCAACGGCAAGGTCACGTCGTGCCGGGGAGACGAGGGGATGCCGTGCCTGAAGGACTACGTCGCCCAATCGACGCCGTCGCTCGGCGCGGATTCGTACTGCCGGGCGTTCGGCGGGGGCACGATGAGCGCCGCCCAGCTGATCGCCGCCGTGTCGCAGGCGTGCGGCATCAGCCCGAAGGTGATCCTCGTCATGCTCCAGAAGGAGCAGGCGCTGATCACCGATCCCGCCCCCTCGCCCTATCAGTACCGCGCGGCGCTCGGCCAGGGATGTCCTGACGGCGCAGCGTGCGACCCGAATTTCGCCGGATTCTTCTACCAGGTGTACGGTGCCGCACGGCAGTTCCAGATCTACGTGAAGAACCCGCGCTGGTACAGCTACCAGCTGGGGTGGAACAACATCCTCTACCAGGCGACCCCGCCCGACAACGACAGGGTCTGCGGCACGAAGCGCGTGAACATCAAGAACGACGCCACGCGCGCGCTGTACATCTACACGCCGTACACGCCCAACCAGGCGGCGCTCGACAACCTCTACGGCACCGGTGACTTCTGCTCGGCGTACGGAAACCGCAACTTCTGGCGTCTCTACACGGACTGGTTCGGCAGCCCGACGGCGTCTCCCGTCTCCGGCGAGTATGCGCGCGTCTGGGCCTCGCTGGGCGGTGCCGGCGGTCTGCTCGGCTCGCCCACGTCCACCGAGCAGTGCTTCGGCACCTACTGCCAGCAGTCGTTCCGCAACGGCACCATCTTCTGGTTCCCGGGCCGGGGAGTCTTCGGCGTGCCCACGGTCATCGAGTCGATGTGGCGCAACCTGGGCTTCATCGACGGCGCGGTCGGTAAGCCGACCGGTGTCGTGGTGTGCCAGAGCGACATGACCTGCACGCAATCCTTCGACGGCGGTGTCATGGCCGCCGATCCGACCGGCGGCAACCTGGTCGGCAGACACGTCGAGAACGTCTGGTCGTCGTCCGGGGGAATCGGCCTGGGGGCCGCGCGAGGTCCGGAGGTGTGCTCCAACGGGTCGCAGTGCGCGCAGATGTTCGCCCACGGCGCCCTCTTCTCGGGCGGTTCCGCGACGGCGGTGGTCGAGCCGCTCTTCAGCGCCTGGGTCCAGGCCGGAGCCAGTGGCGGGTCACTCGGCTTCCCCCTCAGCGACGCGTCGTGCGTATCGGCCGGATGCACCCAGCGTTTCGGAGGCGGACTCATCGCCTCATCGGGTCGCGCCAGTGCTCAGGTCGTGCCGGAGCCCATCGCGACCAAGTACCTCCGCGCGGGCGGCCCCGCCGGTGTCGGCGGCCCTGCGGGTCCGCAGGCCTGCGATTCCTCCGGCGCCTGCAGCCAGCGCTTCGGCTCCGCCCGGATCGACACCTCGTCGAAGGGGACCTTCATCACGATGAAGTGGTTCTTCGACGCCTGGTCGGCCGCCGGATTCGAGAAGGGGCGTCTCGGTCGACCTCTCGCCGACATGTCCTGCATCCCTGCCACCTGCTACCAGCGGTTCTCCGGTGGCACTCTTTCGGGTTCTCCGTCCGGTGGTGTGGTGGCCGTGTACGGCGCCTACCGCGATCTCTGGTCGAAGACGGGCGGTGCCGGGGGGTCGCTCGGGCTTCCGACCAGCTCCGAGTCCTGCAACGGCGTCAACTGCGCGCAGACCTTCGAGAAGGGCGTCATCGGCTGGACCCCGAAGTACGGTGCGGTCGCCGTGACCGGGCGGTATCTCGCAGCCTGGCAGGCGCAAGGCGCGGGAGACGGCCGCTTGGGCGGACCGCGCTCGGCCCCGTCGTGCTCCGCGAGCATCTGCACCCAGGCCTTCCAGACCGGCGTGCTCACCACCGCACCCTCGGGTGCCCTCGTCGCCGTGGCAGGGGAGTACCAGAGCCTGTGGAATCGCGCCGGCGGAGCCACGGGGCAGCTGGGACGACCGCTGAGCGACGAGTCGTGCAACGGTCGCAGCTGCTCGCAGGTGTTCCAGAACGGCGTGGTCGTGTGGACGCCCGGTTCGCGAGCAGTGATCGTGTCCGGCTGGTTCCTGGCTCCGTGGCAGGCCGCGGGATCCGAGAACGGCCGTCTGGGCGCCCCGACGGCCGCGATGGTCTGTCTTCCCGTCACCTGCTACCAGGCCTTCCAAGGGGGAACCCTGACCGGGTCGCCTTCGGCGGGCATCCTGCCCGTCTACGGCGCGTACCGCGATGTGTGGATGAACGCCGGCGGCCCGGCGGGAACGCTCGGTCTTCCGACCCGAGCGGAGTCCTGCTTCGGCTCGTACTGCCGACTGCCCTTCGAACGCGGGACCATCATCTGGCGTCAGTCCGCGGGGGCCCTGGCGATCGCGCCGCCCGTCTTCGCGACGTGGGATGCCGCGGGAGGCGTGACGGGTCGCTACGGTCTTCCTCTCGCCCCGGCGGCGAAGAGCGGCGGCAAGGTCACGCAGAACTTCGAACGGGGTACGGTCTCGGTCGCCGGGTGAAGTCTGTCCGGCGGCGACGTCAGCGCCAGGGTGCGCTTACGTGGGGATGCTAATCTACGACGCGATGTGGAAGACGGAGCTTCTCCCCTCCACCGCCGTTGTCCGGCAGGCCCACCGCAAGTGTTCCCGGCCACCGAGTCAGCACACCCCTCACCGTGGCCCCGTGCCGCTCCGGGGTTGTGCCCAGAGAATCAGAAAGAGGTGTTGGCGATGGGGAAGAACCAGGAGCTGACCTCCGAGGCCGTTGATGCGGTGTCGCTCGAGCGTGCCCTTCAGGACGCCGAGATCGCCAATCGGCGCGTGATCGAGTTGACCCGTGGTCTGCTCGAACGCGAGGAACAGATCACCAAGCTGCAGCTGGAGATCGTGTCCCTGAAGCAGCTCCTCGACCCCCGTCGCAAGATGGAGCACGTGTTTCGCAAGAACCACGCCCTCTACGTCGTGGCGCGCCGGGCGCGAAGGATGATGGGGCAGTGACCGCGGCGACGCCCCGGGTCCTGCTCGCCGTCACCTTCTACAACGGTCGGGACTTCGCGCGCCGCACCTTCGAGTCGATCGCGCACCTCGATCGCGACGGTTTCGAGCTCGACGTGCTCGTCCTCGACGACTGCAGCCCCGAGCCGGGTTTCAGCGAGTACCTCGCCGAACTCGCCACCGAGTTCGGTGCCGTGTTCTACCGCTCTCCTCGCAACCAGGGTATTCCGCGCAACGTCAACCTCGGCCTCGCTACCGCGCAGCGGCTCGGGTACGACTACGTGATCATCTCCAACTCCGACGTCATCTATTCGCGTAACTCGGTGCGAGTGCTTCTCGACGTGGTGTCGGCGTCCCCCGCGGCCGCCTCGGTGACCGCGTGGTCCACCAACGTCGATCCGTACTCTCTCCCCAACGGCACGGAGCTGTACGTCGAGACGCCCGAGGTCGCCGATCTCATCGGCGAGGCGCTCTCCGACGAGTTCGCATCCGAGGCGTTGGAGATCCCCGCGGGGATCTCGTTCGCCATGATCGTCCCCGTGTCGGTCCTTCCCACGGTGGGGCTGATGGATCCGGTCTTCGGCCGCGGGTACGGCGAAGAGTCGGACTGGTCCGCGCGAGCGACGAGCGCCGGATACCAGCACCTTCTCGCCCAGGGGGCGTTCGTGTACCACGCGGGCCGTGGGTCGACGCTCGCGGCCGGGGTGATCTCGCAGAGTGACATCGCGGACTGGAGCAACCAGCACATCGTCAACCACCGGTCCCCGATGTTCCGATGGAGCGTCGACGGGTTCCTGCGTTCGGGCGTGCTCGAGAAGGCCCAGGTCCGCGCGGTCGCGGCGTTGATCCTCGCCGCCGCCGTGCGGGGCGGATACGCGGTCATCGATCCGACGATCGACTGGGACGATCAAGACCCCAGCGTCGTCACCGTGACCATTCGATCGCAGGCGTACGAGATGTGCATGGCGCACTGGAACGGCTTCACGGTCGAGATCGACACCGACTCCCTCGACGTGCTCGCCTCCATCCGCAACTTCTTCTCCGGCGCGGAGCCCATCTACACGAACATTCCGGCCGCGACGTGGGAGGGTGCCGAGGAATTCGGCTATCCCCTCGGCGTGTGATCGCGGTGCGCAGTCTGGGAGAGGCGTTCGATCCGCGTCACAACTCCATCGGGTTCCTCCGGTGGGCGATGGCCTTCATGGTCATCTTCAGCCACGCGGGACCCGTCGCGGGTATCTTCGGCGGCGTCGACATCGGCGCGCAATGGGGAGCCGAGACCTCGCTCGGTGGCGTTGCGGTCACGGGCTTCTTCTTCCTCTCCGGAATGCTCATCACACGGAGCATGGTCCGTTCGCGCTCCCCGTTCCGATACCTCTGGCACCGCGTCGCGCGCATCTATCCTGCGTGGTTCCTCATCCTGGTCGTGACGGCGTTCCTTCTGGCTCCTCTTGCCTGGCACCACTCCCAGGGCACCTTCCAGGGTTTCCTCTCGTTCCCGGACAACTCCCCGTGGGACTACGTTGCGAACAACTTCACCCTGGTCTTGAACCAGTGGGCGATCGCGGGTACCGGGGGGAGCACGCACGCGGTCCAGGTCGGTTACAACACGTGGAACGGCTCCGCCTGGACCCTGATGTACGAGTTCGCGTGCTATCTCGGCATCCTCGCCCTGGGAATCATCGGGGCGCTGCGCGCGCGAATCGTCGGTGCGCTCGTGGCGGGGGGACTCCTCTTGCTCAGCACCTTCCAGGCGCTGCACATCGGCGATCTCGGTTCTGTCGTCCAGACGTTCTCCAACCCGCAGGTCCTGCAACTCGTGGCCCCTTTCGCCTTCGGCACTTTGGTGCAGCTCTACATCGAGAAGGTCCCGTTCGACGACCGACTCGGTATCGCGATGCTGGTCATCGCTGCGCTGTGCTGGTGGCGCGGAGGGTGGTTCCTCTTCGGCCAGTACGCGTTCGCTTACGGACTGATCTGGTTCGGCACCCGGGTGACCGCGCTGTCGCGCTGGGACCGCCATGCCGACCTCTCTTACGGCATCTACATCGCCGGTTGGCCCGTCATGTTCCTCGCCGCCGAGTACGGGCTCCCCGAGCGGGTGGGAGCCTTCGGCTATCTGCTCGTGGTGATCGTGGTCGTGCACGTCTACGCCTACCTCAGCTACATGCTGATCGAGAAGCCCGCGTTGGATCTGAAGAACTGGATGCCACGATGGCTGGCGCGTATCCGAGGAGTCGATCCCGTGGCACCGAGCGGGGGCGGCGCGGGTCTGTTGGTGCGGGCCCGCTTCGTTCCCCTCGTGCTCTTGCTGATCGCGACGACGGCTCTCGTCGTCATCGGCGTCGTACGGTAAAGCCCAGGAGGTCGTCGTGAACAAGATCGTCGTCATCACCGGTGCCGGTGGCTACGTGGGCCGGCACGTCACCCGCGCGGTGGCGGAGTTGGGTTACGAGGCCGTCGCGGTCGTTCGTCAGCGACGCGACGGCGACCTCGCCGCGGAAGCACGCGTCGTCGAGGCCGATGTGCTCGACTCGTCGTTCGACATCTCCGCGGTGGCGCCCGTGAAGCGGATCGCCGCGGTCATCCATCTGGCCTGGCAGGACGGTTTCGTACACAACGCCCCGTCGCACCTCGAACGGCTGTCGGATCACTATCGTTTCCTGGCCGCTCTCGTCGAGGCCGGAGTGTCCCGGATTGCGGCCCTCGGGTCGATGCACGAGATCGGCTACTGGGAGGGCGCTGTCACGGCGGAGACGCCCACGAACCCCGTGACCCTGTACGGCATCGCGAAAGACGCCCTGCGGCGCTCTGCGACCCTCACCATCGGGAACCGTGCGGAGTTCGTGTGGCTCCGCGCCTACTACATCCTCGGGGATGACCGCCGTAACCGGTCGATCTTCGCGAAGCTTCTGGAAGCCGCGGATCGGGGCGAGACAGTCTTCCCCTTCACGACGGGGCGAACCCTCTACGACTTCATCGACGTCGCCGAGCTCGGCCGTCAGATCGCCGTTGCGGCCACGGCGGAGGGCCTGACCGGCATCGTGAACGTCGCATCCGGCGAGCCGGAGTCGCTCGCGAACCGCGTCGAGCGGTTCATCAGCGAGAACGAGCTCGACATCGCGTTGGAGTACGGAGCCTTCCCCGATCGCCCCTACGACTCACCCGGCATCTGGGGGGACGCGGCGACGATCACCGAGCTGATGGCTCGGTCGCCGTTCGCGCGGCGAGACTGACGCCACCCCGCGCGAGCGCGTCCCGTCGTACGGCGGCCTGCGGGCATGGATGACCCGCCCGGCCGCGACACCGCGTGCGGCCACCGACGGCATCCGCGCCGCTCCGTGAGGGGCCCGTCGAGCCGTGCGGGCCGGGACGGAGAATCCCGCGCTCAGCGCCCTGAGGTCGCCGAGCCCTCCACATCGATGCGCATGTAGCCCGTGGCACGGGGGTCGAACTCGACGTTGAACGAGGTCGCCTGCATGATGTTGTGCAGGTCGTTTCCATGAGCGTCGATCAGCGTCGCGTTGATGAAGTACTTGCCGCCCGCGAGGGGCGGATCCTTCAGGACGAACGAGACATCCGCCGACCCGGTCATCGGGTCGACCGGTGTCTTCAGCCAGTCGGTGCCGGTGACGAACATCTTGTGGCCCATGTGATCGTCGATCTGGACGCGGCATCCCCACTTGTCGAGATGCGTGGACGAGAGCGTCAGCTGGATCTCGAGGTCGTCGCCGGGCTGGAGAGGCTCACCGGGGCCGCGTCCGACGACGACGGCGCGCACGCTGTCGACCGAACCCTGGGGACGTGGTGCACCCGGGTCAGCGGCGTCGCGCTCGGCCACCCGTCGTTCTTCGAGCAAGTCGCGGAAGCGGGCGACCGCCGTGGACGGCGCACCGTCGAAGAGCACCTCTCCCTGGTGCAGGAGCACCGCGCGCCCGCACAGCTCGACCACCTGGTCGAGCGAGTGCGTCACGAGGATGATCGTGCGCCCCTCTTTCTGGAAGTCGCGGATACGGTCCATGCACTTGCGTTGGAACGCCTCGTCACCGACCGCGAGCACCTCGTCCACCAAGAGGACGTCGGGATCGGTGTGCACCGCCACCGCGAACGCGAGCCGCACGTACATGCCCGAGGAGTAGAACTTCACCTGCGTGTCGATGAAGTCGCCGATCGAGGCGAAAGCGACGATGTCGTCGAACTGCGCCTCGGTCTCTTCGCGGCTGAGCCCGAGGACCGACGCATTGAGGAAGACGTTCTCTCGGCCCGTGAGATCGGGGTGGAAGCCCGCGCCCAGCTCGAGCAGCGCCGCGAGGCGGCCGCGCTCTTCGACGGTTCCCGAGGTCGGGTCGACGATGCCGCCGATCACCTTGAGCAGCGTGCTCTTACCGGAGCCGTTGTGACCGATCAGGCCGATCGTCTCGCCGGCGTAGATGTCGAGGTCGACGTCGCGCAGCGCCCAGAACTCCTTCTTGTGACGGCGCCCGGCGCGACCCAGGGTGACGACGCGCTCTTTGATCGAGGAGTCTTTGCGGATCGTGAACTTCTTCGAGACGCCGCGGATGCGGGCCACCTCGGGTCGAGGAGCGTTCTCCGGGTGTGAGACGGGGGGAGTGGGCATGGGGGTCACAGCTCCTGGGCGAAGTTGCCCTGCAGGCGGATGAAGACGCGGTGGCAGACGAGCAGCAGCACGACGCCGACGACGCCGGCGATGCCCATGCGCAAGAGAAGGTCGGCGGGCCATTCCGCGGTGTCGCCGGCGACCCAGAATGCGCGCTGGAAGCCGAGAACGGCGAGAGTGAGCGGATTGTTCGTGTACACCTCGAGCACGGTCGGCGACGGGATCAACGTCTTGGCCATCTGCCACGAATAGACGATCGGGCTGGCCCAGAACAGCAGCATCGTGATGACCTCGACGAGGTACTGGACGTCGCGCAGGTACACGTTGACGGCGCTGAACAGCAGGGCGAACGCGGTGCCGTAGATCACGATCAGCATCACGGACGGGACCGCATAGACCAGCTGAAGATGGAACGGCGGCTTCGCGACGAGGAACGTCGCACCGATCAGGACGATGAGCTGGATGCAGAAGTTGAACAGCGCGGAACCCACGCTCGAGAGAGGGAACACCTCGCGCGGAAGGTAGACCTTCTTGACCAGCCCGGCGTTGGTGAGCACCGAACCTGTTCCGCCGACGACGATCTCGGTGAACAGACCGATCGCGGACAGTCCCGCGAAAACGTAGACCGCGAAATCGGGGATGCTCTTGGCCGCACCGAGGAACTGACCCATGACGACGAAATACACCGCCAGCTGGATCAGCGGGCGGATGAGCGACCAGAAGAAGCCGAGGGTCGAATCCTTGTACCGGGCCTTCAGGTCGCGGCGGACGAGGAGGCCCAGCATTTCGCGGTGGGAGAAGATCGCTCGGATCGCTCCCCACCACGCCCCGGAGCCGCTGACGGCGCCGACCGGCTTCAGCGGGGTCGCCGCGAGCCGCTGCAGGCGAAGCGTAGCCTCTTCATTTGCGCGTGACATCGCCTTCGATCCTACCGTGCGCCTACCTGAGAGCCGCCGGAGGCGAGACCGGAGCGGCTCGACAGCCGAGGATCACCCCCGGGTCGAAGCGAGGTACTGCTGCAGGCGTTCCTGCCACGTGATGTCGAGCACGGTCGTCTCGAGCACGCTGTTGCGCGGTCGCGGCGAGATCCGAACGGTCGACGAGGCGTGATACTCCTCTGTCGTGACGCCCGTGACGCGGTCCGGATCGTGCCCCGTCAGGCGGAACACCTCGCGGGCGACCTCGTGCCATGCTGCCGGCTCGCCGACGCTCGTGACGTTGTGCACGCCGTACGGGGCGCCGGACTCCACGAGGTGGCGGATGCTCGCGGCGACGTCGGAGGCGAACGTCAGTCGACCGATCTGGTCGTTGACCACTCGCGGATCGATCCCGCGCTCGGCGAGGTCGACCATCGTGCGGACGAAGTTGTTCCCCTCGCCGATCACCCAGCTGGTACGGATGATGTAGTGCCGCGGCACCACGGACACGATCGCGTCACCGGCCGCCTTCGTCTGCGCGTAGACGCCGAGGGGGGAGAGGGGATCGGATGCGGTGTAGGGCGCGTCCTTCGTGCCGTCGAACACGTAGTCGCTCGAGATGTGGACGAGGGTGATGCCGTGGGCGGTGGCCACGCGGCTCAGCGCGGCGACCGCGGTGACATTGGCGCTCCACGCCTCGACACGACCCTCCGGCGTCTCCGCGGCGTCGACCTTCGTGTAAGCGGCGGCGTTGATGATGGTGCGGTAGTCGCGCCACCGGCGCGCGGCACCCAGGTCGGCAGACGAGAGGTCGAGATCCGCGCGGGAGGCGTACTCGATCCACGGGTGATCGCCGAATTCTGCGCGCAACGCACGCCCGAGCTGGCCGTCTGCTCCCGTGACGAGGATCTTTGCAGGAGGCATCGGCACGACCTCGGCCAGTCGCGGATGCTGGAGGTCCTTCGCACTGATCTCGACCGAATCGAGCGGGATGGGCCAGGCGATCGACGCCGTCTCATCGGCGAGATTGAGGAAGGTGTACGTCGCGTCCGGCGACCAGTGGTCGTTGACGAGGTACGTGTACGCGGTGTCGGGCTCGAGCGTCTGGTACGAGTTGCCGACGCCGCGCGGCACGAAGATCGCCGTCGACGCGTCGAGTTCGGCGGTGAAGACCGCCCCGAAGGTGTCGCCCTCGCGCAGGTCGACCCAGGCCCCGAAGATCCGGCCCGTCGCGACCGAGACGTACTTGTCCCAGGGCTCGGCATGGATGCCACGGGTGGTGCCGACCGCATCGTTGAACGAGATGTTGTTCTGCACCGGACCGAAGTCCGGCAGATCGATCCCCGCAGCGAGCATCTTCTCGCGCTGCCAGTTCTCCTTGAACCATCCCCGGGTGTCGCCGTGCACAGGGAGATCGAGGAGGACCAGCCCCGGGATGGGGGTCGTCCGGGCCGAGAGGGCTTTACCGAACTCGATGGTCACCGCGTCACTGCCCCTTGCTGGCGTAGAAGGCTTCTACGCCGTCCTTGGTGGGTGCCCACCAGGACTCGTTGTCGCGGTACCAGTCCATCGTCGCGGCGAGGCCCGACTCGAAGTCGCCGTAGGTCGGCACCCACCCGAGCTCGGTGCGGAGCTTCGTGGAGTCGATGGCGTATCGCAGGTCGTGGCCGGGTCGGTCGGTGACCAGGTCGTAGGCGTCGGTGGGCTGGCCGCTCAACTGCAGGATCAACTCGACGACCGTCTTGTTGTCCTTCTCGCCGTCGGCGCCGATCAGGTAGGTCTGACCGATCTCGCCCTTGTCGAGGATCGTGAGGACGGCCGACGAGTGGTCGTCGGCGTGGATCCAATCCCGGACGTTCTCGCCCGTGCCGTAAAGCTTGGGACGGATGCCGCGGAGCACGTTGGTGATCTGGCGCGGGATGAACTTCTCGACGTGCTGGTACGGCCCGTAGTTGTTCGAGCAGTTGCTGATCGTCGCGCGGACCCCGAAGGATCGCACCCACGCGCGGACGAGGAGGTCGGACCCGGCCTTGGTCGACGAATACGGCGAGGACGGGTTGTACGGGGTGCTCTCCGTGAAGCGTGCCGGGTCGTCGAGCTCGAGGTCGCCGTACACCTCGTCGGTGGAGATGTGGTGGAAACGCACGTCGTGGCGGCGCGCGGCCTCGAGCAGCGTGTACGTGCCGATGATGTTCGTGTCGAGGAACGGCCGCGGGTCGTGGAGGGAGTTGTCGTTGTGCGACTCGGCGGCATAGTGCACCACGGCGTCGGCCTCGGCGACGAGAGGATCGACGACCGCGGCATCCGCGATGTCGCCCACGACCAGCCGCACGCGGTCCTCGGGGAGCCCGGCCAGCGAAGCGCGATTGCCGGCATAGGTGAGCTTGTCGAGCACCGTCACGGTGTGATCCGTGTGCGCGATGACGTGATGGACGAAGTTGGAACCGATGAAGCCGGCGCCGCCGGTGACGAGAAGGCGTGCCATCAGTGGCCTCTTTCCAGGATTTCGAGGAGGTATGCGCCGTAGCCGGACTTCACGAGAGTCTTCGCGCGTTCGCGCAACGCCTCGTCGGACAGGAAGCCCTGCCGCCAGCCCACCTCTTCGGGGACCCCGATGCGCAAGCCGGTGCGACGCTCGATCGTGCGCACGTAGTCGGCGGCGTCGGTCATCTGGTCGAAAGTGCCGGTGTCGAGCCACGCGGTCCCGCGCGGGAGGACCTCGACCTGGAGCTTGCCGGCCTCGAGGTACGCGCGGTTGATGTCGGTGATCTCGTACTCGCCGCGAGGGGAGGGCTCGAGCCCGCGGGCGATCTCGACCACGTCGTTGTCGTAGAAGTACAGGCCGGGCACCGCGTAGTTGCTCTTCGGGTGGGTGGGCTTCTCTTCGAGGGAGACCGCGCGGCCGTCGGCGTCGAACTCCACCACGCCGTACGCGGTCGGCTCCCCGACCCAGTAGGCGAACACGGCGGCGCCGTCGACGTCGGTGAAGCGCTTGAGCTGCGTACCCAGTCCGGGGCCGTACAGGAGGTTGTCGCCGAGGACGAGGGCGACCTTGTCGTCGCCGATGAAATCCGCCCCGATCGTGAACGCCTGGGCGAGGCCGTCGGGCGACGGCTGCTGCGCGAAGGACAGGTTGATGCCGAACTGCGACCCGTCGCCGAGGAGCCGTTCGAAGAACGGCGCGTCGTGCGGGGTCGTGATGATCAGCACGTCGCGGATGCCCGCGAGCATGAGCGTCGACAGCGGGTAGTACACCATCGGCTTGTCGTAGACCGGAATCAGCTGCTTCGAGACGCCGAGCGTGATCGGATGCAGTCGTGTGCCCGAACCACCGGCGAGAATGATGCCCTTCACGCCTTCATCGTGTCACAGTTCGCGGCACGGCCCCGAACGTGACGGCCCGGACACCCGGCGGGAGAAGAGGCGCGCGAGCCGAGCGGCGGCCAGCCGACGGGGCTACTTCAGCAGCCGCCGAGCAGCCATCTCTTCGAGGGACTGACGGTAGGTGTCGCCGCCCACGGGCTCGTCGACGACCCACTCGACGAAGCGCCGCACCCCCTCGGCGAAGGGGACCTCGGGGTGGAAGCCGAGCACCGAACTCAGGCGGCGGGTGTCCGCGACGTTGTGGCGGATGTCGCCGAGTCGGTAGCGGCCCGTGATCGAGGTCTGCACAGGGACGCCGAAGGCGGCGGACAGCGCCTCGACCACGTCGAGGACGGTCGTCGCGGTGCCCGACCCGACGTTGAAGACCCCACCCGCCGCTTCGGGGATCGTGGCGGCCAGGAACGTGGCCTCGACCACATCGTCGATGTAGACGAAGTCGCGGCTCTCCTGTCCGTCCTCGAAGATATCGATGCCCTGCCCCTGGCGGATGAGGGTGGAGAAGATCGAAAGGATCCCGGTGTACGGGTTGGTCAGCGATTGCCCCGGCCCGTACACGTTCTGATAGCGCAGGGACACGGCTTCGACGCCGATGGTCGGAGCGACCGTCATGATCAACGATTCCTGCACCTGCTTGGTGATCCCGTACACCGACGAGGGGTGCAGCACCGCGTCCTCGGACGTGGGGATCAGCTCGAGCTCTTCGCCGTCGTCGCCGCGGACGGCGAAGTCACCGCTCGCCATCGCGGCATCGGTCCGGTGCGGCGGGTAGACGACGGTGCCGGCGCCGGTGCGGTACGCGCCCTCGCCGTAGATCGATCGCGAGGAGGCGACGACCATGCGTCGCACCGAGTGAGGCTCGTTGGTCAGCAGATCCATGAGCTTCGCCGTGCCGCCGATGTTGGCTTCGACGTAGCGGTCGATCTCGTACATCGACTGGCCGGTGCCGGTCTCGGCGGCGAGATGGATCACGATCTCGACGTCGACGAGGGCCGCACGCAGGTCGTCCACCGACGTCACCGTCCCGCGGTGCACCTCGGCCACGCCCGCGACGGCGCGCAGCAACGGCGAGGTCGTGTCGGGATCCGAGCCGTGCACCTGGGCGAGGAGCGCGTCGAGCACCCGGACCCGATGACCGGCAGCAGCGAGCCGCGACGCCAGGCGGCTTCCGATGAAGCCTGCGCCGCCGGTGATGAGGACGTGAGCCACGGCGTCAGTCCGCCAGTACCGAGCGGAAGTACTCGATCGTGCGCTCGAGGCCGGGGCGCAGGGCGACCGTCGGCTCCCACCCGAGTTCCCGGCGCGCGAGGTCGATGTGGGGCTGGCGCTGCTTGGGGTCGTCCTGCGGCAGGGGGCGGTGCTCGATCGTCGACGAGCTCCCGGTGATCTCGAGGACGGCGTTCGCGAGCTCGAGCATGGTGAACTCGCCCGGGTTGCCGACGTTGATGGGGCCGGTGACGTCGTGGCCGGTGTTCATGAGACGGACCATGCCGTCGACGAGGTCGTCGACGAAGCAGAAGGAGCGGGTCTGCGAGCCGTCTCCGTAGATGGTGATCGGCTCACCGCGGAGGGCCTGCACGATGAAGTTCGAGACCACGCGTCCGTCGTTCGGGTGCATGCGCGGGCCGTAGGTGTTGAAGATGCGGATGACCTTGATCGACAGGTCGTGCTGGCGGCGGTAGTCGAAGAACAGGGTCTCGGCGGCGCGCTTGCCCTCGTCGTAGCAGGAGCGCGTGCCGATGGGGTTGACGTTGCCCCAGTAGTCCTCGGTCTGGGGGTGCACCGCCGGGTCGCCGTAGACCTCGGACGTCGAGGCCTGCAGGATCGGCACCCGCAGGCGCTTCGCGAGGCCCAGCATGTTGATCGCGCCCATGACGCTGGTCTTGGTGGTCTGCACGGGGTCGTGCTGGTAGTGCACCGGAGAGGCGGGGCACGCGAGGTTGTAGATCTGGTCGACTTCCACGTAGAGCGGGAAGGTGACGTCGTGTCGCATGAGCTCGAACCGCGGGTTGTCGAACAGGTGCTCGACGTTGCGGCGGGATCCCGTGAAGAAGTTGTCGACGCAGATGACCTCGTTGCCCTCGGCGAGCAGTCGCTCGGAGAGGTGGGACCCGATGAAGCCGGCACCGCCGGTGATGAGAACTCTGGATGACACGTCCTCAGCGTAACAGCGGGGTCCGGGGCGCTCAGCGGGTGGCGGACACCATGCGCGCCTGACCGAACGTGCGCCCGAGGGTGCCCTCGAGCCGTCCGAGGAACATCGGCCACCCGTCGCCGACTGTGATCGGCCGGGGGTTGCGGATGCCGTAGAGCAAGCCCGCGGCGGTGAAGGCGAGGCGCCACCAGAGCGGGTAGCCGTGGACGGCGAAGGCGCGCCCGGTGCCGCGGCCGTAGGCGCGCAGCTTGCGTCGGCGTTCCGCTGTGCTGAGGCCGAAGCCCGTCGAGATGCCGTCGACGTGGACATCAGCGGGGAGCCACCGGAACTCCTTCAGAAGCCGGGGTTCGTGCGTCATCGCCCGCAGGAGCAGATCGGTGCCCTCCGCCACCTGCCACGGCGACGCCGAACCCGGACCCATGTTCTCGTCGAACCCTCCGACGGCGTCGAAGAGCGAGCGGCGGATCAGGATGCCCATCTCGATCACCGACCACACGTTGTACTTGTCCAGCGGTGTGCCCGCGGAGGGGAGGGTGGTCTTCGGGCCGCGCTCATCCCACGAGGTGAAGCCGCCCGCGAGGAAGCCGGGGTCGTCGACGGCGGCGTGCAGCGCGGCCACGGTGCCGTCGGGGTACGTCGTGTTGTCGTTGGGGAAGGTGACCACGGCGTCTCCGGCGGGCAGGGCCGCGACGCCCGTGTTGCGCCCGAGGGAGGCACCCCGAGCGGAGGTGGTCGCGGTCACCGGGACCCCGCGTGCGGAGAACTCCGCAGCGAGGGCGGCCACATCGTCCTGGGCGCCCTGGGCCACGAGGACGACATGATCGCCCTGACGGAGTTGATCCTCGAGGGAGGTCAGAAGCGCGCGGAGCGGCTCGAGCCGTCCCAGCGTCGTCACGACGAAGCCGATGGTCATGGGGCGTCCTCTCGGGTCAAGGCAGGGCGTTCACGGCCGGGTAGGCCGGATCGGGAGCGGGCGAGCCGAGGCGCCAGCCGGCCCGGACGTAGGCAGCACCGCGGCGATCGCCGCGCGCCGCGGTGAGCAGGACCTTGGCGCTGAGGCGGGCGAGGCCCGTCACGGTCGTGGCTCCGCCGTGCAGGGTGAGGAAGTGACGGAACGCCTGGCTGGAGTAGGCGAGGATCCGCGAACCCGCCCGCGAGTGCGACGACGAGACCGCGTGGGTCAGGACGGCGTCCGCCACCTCGGCGAAGCCGATACCGCGGGCGCGAAGGCGGAACCCGTACTCGACGTCCTCCCAGTACATGAAGAAGCGCTCGTCGAGAAGTCCCGCGGTCTCCAGCGTCGAGCGTCGCACGAGGACGCACGCCCAGGTCAGGAAGTCGGGCTGCTCCGCCGGCCGCGGTTGCCTGATGCCCCAGGTCAGGCGATTCACGATCCCGCCGGCGGAGAAACGCTGGCCGTCGGGCGTGACGATGCGCGGACCGACGACCCCGAGGGACGCATCCGTCGCCAACGCGTCACGTAGCCGGTCGATGTCGTCGACGGGGAGGGTCGCGTCGTTGTTCATGACAAGGAGGAGGTCGATCTCGTCGTCGGCGAGGAGGACCTTCATCCCGGCGTTCACGCCGACCGCGAATCCGGTGTTGGCGCTCAGCTCGACGAACTCGATGCGGTCGTCGGGCGCGAAGGCATCCCGGATCGTCCCATCTGCCTCGTTGTCGACGACCACGACGCGGGTGATGGCGGGCGAGGCGAGAAGGCCCGTCACGCACTCGACGGTCTGCACGCGATCGCGCCACGTGAGCACGACGGCGCCGACGCGCGCGCCCGCGTCATGGGGGGAGGGAGTCATACGGTGCGGTCCTGTTCTTCTCGGGCCGGAGGGGACGCGATGTCGCGCATCGCGACGGCGCACGGCCGCCACAGCAGGAGGGTGGCCAGGCCCTCGGTGAGGGCGTAGCCGAGAGCGGCGCCGAGGGGGCCGATCACGATGGCCATCGCGACCATGGCGGGGACGCCGATCGCCGTCGCCACGAGCGTAGCGCGCATGACCAGGCGGGCCTTGCCCGCGGGGAAGAGCACGTGACGCGTCATCGAGGTGCGGAGGGAGAGGAAGAGGAACACGAGGCCCATCGCGGCGACCAGATCGACTCCGGCCGCGGCCGACTCCCCGAACATGACCAGACTCACCCAGGGACCGAGCGCGGTGAGCACGAGGGCGCCGAGAAGGCCGAAGGCCCCGTGCGTGGCGAGGGCCACCCGCAGCCGTCGACGACGATCGAGGGCATCGCCTTCGCTAACCCAGCTCTGGAAGGCGCTCGCGAGGGTGAAGGGAAGGACGCTGCCGAGCTTGAACATCTTGTCGGCCGAGGCGTAGCCGGCGGCCGCGGAGGGGAGCGCCGTGACGTTCACGAGGGGAGCGGGCACGCTCGAGTACGCGCTCAGAGCGGCATCGTTGACGGCGACGGGGAGTCCCGCGCGCAGCAGTCCGGGAATCTCCCGGGCTGGGGGCCAGGGACCGGGATGCCGGCGCAGCAGGCGCGCGCTGAAGAGCGTCGTGCCGCCCAGCGTCACGAGAATGCCCGCGACCGGGTAGAGCTCGACGACGCCGGTCAGCAGGATCGCCCCCGCGGCGAGAGCGGTGGCCATCACGCGCGGGACCGCGTCGTAGACGATGATCGTGCGGGGATCCCCGACGCCCGCGCAGTACCAGGTGAACGTCAGGGCGATCAGGGCCCCCTGCACGCCCATCAGCACCGTCAGCAGTTCGGATCCCGGCGAGGCGACGAACCAGCACACCACCGCGAGGACGGGCAGCACGATCACGGCGAGCAGGAGTCGCACCACGATCGAGTCGCGGTACAGCCGTGCGCGCCGGTCGTCGTCGGGGGCGATAGAGATGAGGGCCGGGCCGACCGCCGTCCATCCGTAGCCGATCGCGATCGCCGCGAAGGTGCCGATCGCCTCTCCCGCGATCGCGCTGGCCCACCCGCCGTCGCCGGCGAGGCGCGAGATGAGCGGCAGGACCAGCAGGGGCGAGATGGCGGCGATGGCCGGGACCACCATGAAGCCCAGGAGACGTCCGCGCAGCGGTGCCGGTCCCGCCGTGTCGGTCATCGACGCTCCCGGAGCGCGCGGTCAAGGACCTCGGCGACGCCGTCGGCCGCATCATCCCAGGTGAAGCGCGAGGCCCACTCCTGCGCGGCTTCGCGGGTCGCTGCGTCCGGGGGGTCGGCGAGGACGGAACGGATCGCGGCGCCGAAGGCGGCGGCATCCGTCGCATCGGCGTAGCGGGCGGCGGCGCCGCCCACCTCGCGGAGCACGGGGACGTCATGGGCAAGGACCGGGACGGCTCGCCGCAACGCGTCGACGACGGGAAGACCGAATCCCTCGACGAGGGACGGGCAGACATACAGGTCGGCCACCTGGAACAGCGCCTCGAGCTGGGCGTCGCTCACCCAGCCGGGGAGGACGACGTCGCGATCCAGCCCCAGACGCTCGACGTGGGCGCTGAGCGGGTCGGGCAGGCGGCTGCCGGCGATGACCGTGACGGGCCGTTCCGCCCGGGGCAGAGCGGCCAGGGCCTCCAGCAGGCCGGGGAAGTTCTTGTGCGGCATCCGGTTACCGACGCTCAACACGACCCGTCGCCCCTGCGGGAGGCCGAGCGGGGCGAGCGTGGCGGCCGGGTCGTCCTGCGGGCGCGGCTCGGTGCTGCCGTTGTGCACCACCGAGATGCGGTCGGAGGCGACCCCGAGGCGGGCGCGGATGCTCTCCGCGGCCGCGTGCGACACCGTGAGCACCTGGTCGGCCGTCCGGGCCGACCGCCGCATGAGGAGCGAGGTGGCACCGCGCTGCGCGCGCTCGGCGAGTCCGCCGGGCACCTCGTCGTAGATCGCGTCGTGGACGGTGACCACGCGCGGAACCCCGCGGAAGATCGGCCCGAAATTCGCCGGCGCCCACACCAGGTCGGCCCGGTGGCGACGGGCGAGCACGTCGGTGGCGGCGACGGCGCCGAGCGCCCAGGTGGCCGGGTCGGCGCCGACCCAGGGCACGATCTGCACCGATCCGGGGAAGAAGGTCGTCACGCGCGTCTGTCCCGCGCGGCCGGTGAGGGCGGCGAAGCGCGCGTGCGGAATCCGCTCCTCCAGGCGGGGAAGGAGCTCCCGCACGTAGGTCTCGGTCCCGCCGCGCGAGCCGGTGAAGCCCAGCAGGTCGACGAGGATGCGGCGCGCGGCCATCAGCTCTCGATGACGGCTTCGGGCCGCTGCTCGCGTCGCGGGGTGGTGAGCACGCCGGAGAAGAAGCTCATCATCACGGTCTGGAAGCCGAGGATGATCGTCAGCGCGCTCGGAACCGCGATGCGCACCGCCTGCGCCGCGTTCTGTTGGCCGAAGTCGAGGCTGCCCCACAGCGCCACTTGGACGATGCCGATGACGATGCCCAGCACGAAGAGGGCGAGGCCGATCAGCAGGCCGCGCTCAGCCGACCACTTCGCGACGATGCGTCGATATCGCTCGCTCGTGGGGAGGAACCCCTCTTGCGTGGCGTACAGCTTCGTCAACCAGAAGAACAGCAGGGATTGGAATCCGATCACGCACAGCGCGCTGGCGTAGACCATCGTGGTGACGTCGAAGCCGACCCCGGCGATCTCGATCCCCCCGAACGACAGGACGCCGACGGCGATCGCGCCCAGGAAGAACGCGACGAGACCCGGGTAGACGAACAGCCAGCGCGGAGCGAAGAGCAGCAGGAAGCGGAGGTGCCGCCAGCCGTCGTGCCAGCTGCGCAGGTGCGGAGGCCGCGAGCGACCGTCCTTCTTGAGGGTGGTCGGCACCTCTTCTATGCGGTATCGGGCGAGGGAGGCGCGCACGACCATCTCGGAGGCGAACTCCATGCCCGTGGTCTGCAGGTCCAGTTCGCGGATACGGGCCCGGTTGAACCCGCGCAGGCCGCAGTGGAAGTCGCGGATGCCGGGGCGGAAGAACAGCTCGCCGATGAACGACAGCACGGGGTTTCCGAGGTACTTGTGCAGCGGCGGCATGGCACCGGGGGCGATGCCGCCGCGGAAGCGGTTGCCCATCACGAGGTCGGCGCCGGCGCGCAGGCGCTCGACAAAGGGCTCGAGGTTCTCGAAGTCGTAGCTGTCGTCGGCGTCGGCCATGATGACGAACCGGCCTCGCGCGGTCTCGATGCCGTTGATGAGCGCGGCCCCGTAACCGCGTCGGGGGGCGTGCGAGACGCGCGCGCCGAGGCCCTCGGCGATCGCCTGCGATCCGTCGGTGCTGCCGTTGTCGGAGATCAGGACCTCACCGCGGATCCCGGTGCGCGACAGGAAGCCCTGCGCCTTGCGGATGCAGACCTCCAGCGTCTCCGCCTCGTTGAGGCAGGGCATGAGGATCGTCAGCTCGACCTCATCGGTGGGGGCGGGATCGGTACGGGCGGGAGTGGTCACGGGGTGTCTTCTTTCGTCTTCACCGAAGAGCGGGTCGGCAGCGCCAGTGCCGACGCGATGCCCTCCACGGTGCGGCGGATGGTACGGGTGCGGACGGCGGTGTCGTACCAGGCGCGCGCGGTGCGGCGCAGGTCGTCACCGCCGTCGGCGACGGTGCGGATGGCCCGGGCGAGGTCGTCGGGGCGGGTGGTGGGAGCGACGACGCCGTTGACGCCCTCGTCGATGAGTTCGGTGGCGGCGTTGCCCTCGTGCGCGACGAGGACGACCGGAGTGCCGTGGGCGTTGGCTTCGACGACCACGAGGCCGAAGCCCTCACGGCGCGAGGGGTGCACGAGCGCGAGGGCCCCGTGCAGGAGCGTGTCGAGCTCGGCATCCGAGACGAATCCGGGGAACTCCGTCCAGTCGGAGCCGCCCACGCGCTCGACCTCTGCGCGCACCGCCTCGGAGCTGGGCCCGGTGCCGAGGATCACCAGTCGGAGGTCCGGGAGGCTCTCGCGAGCGGCGGCGACGGCGGCGGGGATGACCTCGACCTGCTTGTCGGGGATATGACGGCCGACGTAGAGGACGTAGGGCGGTTCGGCCGCCGGACCGGGCGTCTCGACCTCGGCGGCGTCGTCGATGAGCCCCGGGCTGACCAAGGGCGGGCGACGAAGGCCCTCGGTGCGCAGACGCGTCGCGGTGAGCTGGGAATGGCAGGTGGCGAGCGGGGTGAGCGCGATCGCCACGCGCTGCAGGAGCCACGCGATCGTTCCGGTGACCAGGCCCGAGTACTCCACCCACTGGCGCCGGTGCCACACCTCGAGATAGTCCACGACCACCCTCGTGCCCGATCCGAGCAGGGCCAAGCGTGCGGCGAAGACGTTGAAGATCGGCAGGCCGCTCACGATGAGAGCGGTGTAACGGCGACGGCGACGAACGAGCGCGCGGAACAGCGCGGCGGCGTAGCGCAGGGCCGCCGGGATGCGGCGCACGCCCCCGGGGGAGTACAGGCTCAGCCGGCCGGTGATCGGACGGATGCGGAAGTGCTCCTCGATCGGCGTCGGACCGTCCCACTGCACGGCCGTGAGGTAGTCGACCTCGAGTCCGCGCCGTCCGAGCTCGTCGGCCTGCGCGCGGTACTGCCGCTCGCCCCCGCCGGTCGAATACGGGAACAGGCAGTCGTAGGCGACCGCGACCGTCGTCTCACGCGCCATCGTCAGCACCCCTCGATTCGGAACAGTCGAGCCTCGGGTCCCTGGGAGTCGACGAGGACGAGATGCGCGGAGGGGACGAGATCCTGGATGCCGTCGTACGCGGTCGCTCCGTTCGGGTCGTCGATCACGTCGCGACGGCCGAAGTCGAGCACGTAGTCGATCCCGAGACGATCGACCGTCGAGCACACCGCGGGATCTGTGTCGATGTCGCGCAGGTGGGTGTTGAGGAAGAGGAGCTCGGGGGACGGGGAACCGAAGACGTGCCTCTGCGTCACCTCACGATCGGCGAGGGCGAGCGCGAGAGACGTCCCCGTCCGCGGACTGCCGATGATGAGCGCGTCGTCCGGCGTCTCGTCGTCGAGGCGCTCGAGCAGGGCGTGTTCGTCGCCGGAGAGGATGAGCGCGTCGTCGGTGTAGGCGTAGGCCTCGTGCACCTGGGAGAGGGCGATGCGGACGTTGGGGCCGAGCACGACCGAGAACACGACGAGGATCGCGACCGCGGAGGCGGTTCGGCGAGCCCACCGGGGGAACGACCACCGGGTCGCCCACCCGCGGGCGACATCGACGATCGCGAGCGCGCCGAGCGTGGCCACGGGGATCGCCGCGAGGGGGAGCAGTGCGGCCAGACGGTTCGCGTCGTTGTACCAGGGGTTCGTCAGCGCCTGCCGCACGGGGGAGTCGATGCGCAGACCCGACACCACCATGAACAGCACCACCGCGACGCCGAACACCGCGAGGACGGGGATCCACCGCGGGCGTCGGGCGACGGCCACCGCGCCCGCCGCGAGGAGGACGACGGCGACGATCGTCGGGGTGAAGCCTCGAGGTGAGGCGAGCAGGCCCTCGCCGGCGGACTGGGCCAGGTTCTGCCAGGGCGCCCAGCCCGAGTGCTCGGCACCCGTGCGGAAGATCGACCACACGACCGCCATCACGAGGCCGAAGCCGACGACGGCGACGCCGACACCGATCACCGATGCGCGGGTGCGGGCCTCGAAGGCCCGGACGGACAGGATGCCGATGACGGACGCCGCCGCGAAGGCGAGCAGCGCCAGGAACGCATTCGGGTGGCCGAGGAAGACGCCTCCCGCGAGGAGCGCCACCAGCAACAGGGCACGGGTGAGGGCGGGCCTGCCGCGATCGTCGAGGGCCGTGACGACGGTGGAGAGAGCTGCGGGCACCATCGCGTACCCGACGAGGTTCGGGTAGAGCACGCCCCAGTTGAAGAAGAGCGCGGGGAAGGCGCCGAAGCCGGCCGAGAGCGCCGCGGCGGTGATGTACGCGGTGCGTCGCTGGGCGAACAGCGCCCCCACCAGCGCCATGATCGACGCCGGCCACAGCACGGAGACGAACGCGAGGTTCGCGCCGTTGACGGCGACCGGGATGGATGCGCCGGTCAGCTCGACGACGAGGGTGGTGATCGCGTGCCACCCGTTCGGGTAGAACCCGATGTCGGAGGTCGCCCCGATCTGGAACCCCGAGGCGTCGCCGTTGTGCACGGCGAGAGCGATGGCGTTGAGGTGGACGATGTTGTCGAAGCGCTGCGCGATGTTGTCGGGCGAGCCGAACGCGCGCGCGAACATCACGGTCGTGATCGCCGCGGTCGCGACGAGGGCGAGTCCTGCGGTCAGCACCGTGCGGGGTCCGGTCGGTGCCGGATCGGCTCCCGTCCCGCGCCGGAGCAGGAGGCCGATACCGACCACCACGAGGGTCAGCAGGGCCAGCGGCAGCAGGTTCCATCGCAGCCCGACGAAGTGGGCGATCGTGGAGGCAGCAGCCGCCAGCGTCACCGAGATCGCCGGTGCCAGCAGAAGGCGCTGCGGGCTGCGGACGCCCCACCCGGCCGCGATCACCGCGGCACCGGGGAGGATCAGGACCAGAACGGCGACCAGGAACGACGGAACGGCGCTGATCCAGTCACCCATACGATCCGTCTCCGTCAGTTCCGTTTTCGACACGCCATCGTATCGGACGGTCTCTGCGCGCCCGCTGAGCCGTTCCGTGCGAGCGTCCAGAGGCCCGCCGGTAGGATGGTCGGCGTTCTTCCCCGAAACGAGAGTTGTTCGCGTACATGGATCTTCTGGTAGTCGGTTCGGGCTTCTTCGGTCTCACGATCGCGGAGCGGGCGGCTGCGGCCGGGCGTCGCGTGACGGTGATCGATCGCCGCCCTCACATCGGTGGCAACGCCTATTCCGAGGATGAGCCCGAGACGGGCATCGAGGTGCACCGGTACGGCGCGCACCTGTTCCACACGTCGAATCCGACGGTGTGGGAGTACGTCAACCGCTTCACGGATTTCACCTCGTACGTCCACCGCGTGTACACGACCCATAAGGGCGTGGTGTTCCCGTTGCCGATCAACCTCGGCACGATCAACCAGTTCTTCCAGGCGGCGTATACGCCCGACCAGGCGAAGGCGTTGGTGCAGGAGCTGGCGGGGGAGTTCGATGCGAAGGATGCCGCGAACCTCGAGGAGAAGGGCATCGCCCTGATCGGCCGGCCCCTGTACGAGGCCTTCATCCGCGATTACACCGCGAAGCAGTGGCAGACCGACCCGAAGGATCTGCCCGCCGAGGTCATCTCCCGCCTGCCTGTGCGGTACACGTACGACAACCGGTACTTCAATGACACGTGGGAGGGGCTCCCCGTCGACGGGTACACCGCGTGGCTGGAGCGCATGGCGGATCACCCGAACATCGAGGTGAAGCTGTCGACCGACTACTTCGACGAGTCGCAGCCGCTGAACAAGAAGGCCACCGTCGGTCAGGTGCCCGTCGTCTACACCGGAGCGGTGGACCGGTACTTCGATTACGCCGAGGGTGAGCTGTCGTGGCGCACGCTCGACTTCGAGCAGGAAGTGCTGCCGATCGGCGACTTCCAGGGCACGAGCGTGATGAACTACGCCGACGCCGACGTGCCGTACACGCGCATCCACGAGTTCAAGCACTTCCACCCGGAGCGCGCCGACCGCTACCCGAGCGACAAGACCGTGGTGGTGCGCGAGTACTCCCGCTTCGCGACCCGCGCGGACGAGCCGTACTACCCGGTGAACACCGCCGACGACCGCACGGGTCTGCTGGCGTACCGCGACCTCGCCAAGGGCGAGCGCGACGTGCACTTCGGCGGCCGCCTCGGCACCTACCAGTACCTCGACATGCACATGGCGATCGGTTCCGCTCTGTCGATGTGGAACAACCAGCTCGCGTGAGGTCTCCGTGCGTGTGACCCAGGCCCCTGTGGGCCGTCCGGCTGTCGCCGGACGGGCGGACGAGGGGCGCTGGGCGTATCGCTCCGACATCGACGGTTTGCGCGCCGTGGCCATCTTGCTGGTCGTCACGTACCACGTGTGGATCGGTCGGGTCTCCGGCGGCGTCGACGTCTTCCTCATGCTGTCGGCGTTCTTCCTCACCCGGGGATTCCTGCGGCGCATGGACGGGCCCTCCCCGGTGCGGCCCGTCCTGCACCTCATCGGCATCTTCCGGCGGCTGCTCCCCGCAGCCGCCGTCACCCTGGTGGGTGTCCTCGCGCTCGCCTGGACCTTCTTCCCGCCGTCCACCTGGCGCGCGACGTGGGAGCAGACCTGGGCGTCTCTGCTGTACGTGCAGAACTGGGTGCTGGCCGCGGACTCCGTCAATTACTACGCGCGTGTCGAGACCCCGAGCCCTCTTCAGCACTTCTGGTCGATGTCCGTCCAGGGGCAGGCTTTCGTGCTGTGGGTCGTGCTGCTGGCGATCTGCCAGGCCGTCGTCCGACGCTTCCGCCTTTCTCCCGATCGCGTCGCCGGTGTGGTGTTCGGGGCGGTGTTCGTCCTGTCCCTGTGGTACTCGATCGTGCGCACGGACGCGGCGCAGCAGAGCGCGTACTTCGACACGGGCGCGCGGCTGTGGGAGTTCGCGGCGGGTTCGCTCCTGGTCATCGCCCTTCCGCATCTTCGCCTCCGCCCTCGACTCCGCGCCCTCCTCGGATGGGCCGGGCTCGGTGGGCTGCTCATCCTCGGTCTTGTCCTGGACGTGCAGGGAGGGTTCCCGGGATATCTCGCGCTCTGGCCGGTGCTGTGTGCGGCGGCCGTGGTCGTCTCCGGCAGCGGCGCGGAGGTTCGCGGACCCGCTCGGTTCTTGGCATCCCGGCCCCTCCAACTGCTCGGTCGCGACGCTTACGCGCTCTATCTGGTGCACTGGCCGCTGCTGATCACGTTCCTCGTCGTGACCGGCAGTGACGGCGCCGGCTTCGTCGGCGGGACGCTCATCATCGTGCTGTCCTTGGCTCTCGCGCGCGCCCTCACGGCGGTCGTCGACACGCCTGTGCGCGCGTGGCGGAAGAGCGACCCCTCGCGGCTGGTTCCCGTCGCCGTCCTCGTCGCGGCGACAGCAGTGGTCGTGCTCCCGCTGAGCGCGTGGCAGGTCTCGAACGAGGTACAGGCCCGCAGCATCGCCGCCCGCGCCGCCGTCACCAACCCCGGGGCGGCGGTCCTGCGCGACCCCACTCTCCCGGAGCCTCCCGCCGACGCCGCGCTTCTTCCGCTGCCGACCGCACTCGAAGAGGAGTGGATGCAACTCGACCGGCCTTGCTCCGGTGATCGCGTCCCCGAGAACGGCATCCTGAACGTCTCGTGCTGGGAGACCCCGCACACCGCGCGGGCCACGCGCACGGTCGTGGTGGTGGGTGACTCGCACTCGCAGCAGATGACGGCCGCCCTCCTGCCCGTCGCCGAAGAGAACGGGTGGGGTCTGGTCATGCTCGCCAAGGGCGGGTGCTCGATGGGGCTGGACGAGCCGGGGATGGACGACCAGTGTGACCAGTGGCGAGAGGCCGCGATCGAGCATGTGGAACGGATCCGACCGGATGCCGTCCTGACCGTGGTGACCCGCTCCGACTGGGGCGAGCTCGACGAGGCGATCCGCCCGGGCATCGACCGCTTCCTCGATCGCATGGGCGACGCCGGGATCGAGGTCATCGGCGTGCGGGACAACCCCCGGTTCCCCTTCGACATGTACAGCTGCGTGGCGGATTCGTCCGACCCCGTGGACTGCGCCGTTCCGCGCGCAGGATCGCTCGCCGACGACAATCCCGCGGCGGTCCTGGACCGCGCGGGGGTGCAGCTGGTCGACCTGACGCCGTGGATCTGCCCCGACGACGTCTGCGTCGGCGTGGTCGGCAACGTGGCGCTCTACCGCGACGACAACCATCTCTCGCGCACCTACGCCCGGACTCTCGCCCCCTCGCTCGTCGAACAGCTCCCGCCCAGCCTGGGATGATCGCCGTGCAGAGGATCCCCTGGTGACTCCCGCGACCGTCGGCGCCCCCGGTTCGGTGAGGCGCTCCCTCCACTCGCTGTGGTTGCTGTCGTCGCGAGACCTGCGCGTGCGCTACTCCACCAGCGCCCTGGGGTACCTGTGGTCGGTGCTCGATCCGCTCGTGATGAGCGGTATCTACTGGTTCGTCTTCACCCAGGTCTTCCACCGATCGGTGGGGGAGGACCCGTACATCGTCTTCCTCATCACGGCCCTGCTGCCGTGGGTGTGGTTCAACTCCGCGGTGACGGACTTCACCAAGGCCTTCAAGAAGGACGCCCGCCTCGTGCGCTCGACGTCGATCCCGCGCTGGATCTGGGTCGATCGCATCGTGGTGAGCAAGGGCGTCGAGTTCCTCCTCTCCCTTCCCGTGCTCGTGCTGTTCGCGGTGTTCGGCGGTGCCCAGGTGTCGTGGGCGCTCCTCGCCTTCCCCCTCGCGGTGATCCTGCAGACGGTCCTCCTCGTCGGGCTCGGTCTGATCGTCGCCCCGCTGTGCGTGATGTTCGGCGACCTGGAGCGGACGACGCGGCTCGTGCTGCGCGCGCTGTTCTACGCCTCGCCGATCATCTACGGCGTCGGCAACCTCCCGGGCGTCTTCGCCGACATCGCGGCGTTCAATCCGCTCGCGGGCATCTTCACCCTGTATCGCGTCGGTTTCTTCCCCGACCAGTGGGACACCCTCACCGTGGTCGTGGGCGCGGCGGTGAGTCTCGGCATCCTGGGTCTCGGTCTGCTGCTGTTCCCGCGACTCGAGCGCCCCGTGCTGAAGGAGCTGTGATGACCGGCCCCGCGATCGAGGTGCACGGGCTCGGCGTGCGGTTCCGCCGCAACCGCCGTGGGTCCCGCAGCCTGAAGGACCTCTTCGGCGGCCGCTCGCGCCGCTCGCGTCCGGACGAGTTCTGGGCACTGCGCGACGTGTCGTTTCGCGTCCGCCCGGGAGAGGCGATCGGCGTCGTCGGCCGCAACGGCCAGGGGAAGTCGACGCTGCTCAAGCTCGTCGCGGGGGTTCTGCTCCCCGACGAGGGCGATGTCGCCGTCGAGGGAGGGGTGGCCCCGCTCATCGAGATCACGGGCGGCTTCGTCGGCGACCTGACGGTGCGCGAGAACGTCCGGCTGACGGCGGGGCTGCACGGGATGCCGCGCGCCGAGGTCGCGCGCCGCTTCGACGACATGATCGCCTTCGCCGAGATCGGCGACTTCGTCGACACCCCGTACAAGCATCTGTCGAACGGCATGAAGGTGCGCCTGGCGTTCTCGGTCGTGTCGCAGCTCGATGAGCCGATCCTCCTCGTCGACGAGGTCCTCGCCGTCGGAGATCGCGCGTTCCGGGAGAAGTGCTATCGCCGCATCGACGAACTGCTCGCCGAGGGGCGCACGCTTTTCTTCGTCAGCCACAACGAGAAGGACCTCCGCCGGTTCTGCACGCGCGGGCTGTACCTCGACGGCGGACGGCTCGAGATGGACGCGCCGATCGCCGAGGTGCTCGAGCGCTACAACGAGGACTACGCGACGCGGTGAGCCCGCGCCGCCGCGCACGCGGCGTCAGCCGACGGGCTGAGCGCGCTCCAGGGGCGGCATCGGCGTCCACGACGCGTCGCGCAGGATGCGTCGACCGTCGCGGAGGCCGCGGAAGAGGTGGCTCGTGCCGCGCAGTTTGCGCTCGACGACGACGAGGCGGATGAGCTCCTTGACGAACGTCAACGCCGTGCCGGCCGAGAAGGGCAGCGTCCGGTAGACCCCGAGCTCGCGATAGTACTTCTGCAGGTACGCGCGGTTGCGCATGATGTAGTACCGATACGCGTCGCTGGAGGCGTTCATGTGGCGGATGCCCATGTCCCACTGCTTGATCTCGCGCGTACGACGCAGCACGAACTCGTTCACGATGACGGAGGGCGTCTGGCGGGAGGCGAGCCACCCGTAGAGCTGGTCGTCCCAGTAGATGAAGAAGCGCGGGTCGGGCAGACCGATCTTCGAGACGATGTCGCGGTGGATGAACATGCCCTCGAAGCAGCCCGAGTTCATCGGCTTGAACCCGGAATCGTCGAAGCCGGCGGGAGCGAAGGGGATGGGGATCGCCATCGACTCGGCGACCCGGTACTGCCAGTAGAACTCGCTGCCGTCGTAGTCGTACCGGCGGCCCTGGATGCTGCGGAAACGGGGCGTCCAGTGCCCCATGCGCGCGAGGCCGTCGGAGACCACCTCGACGTCGTCGTCCATGAGCCAGATCCACTCGGATCCGAGCTCGTACGCGACGCGCATCCCCTCACTGAAACCTCCGGAGCCGCCCGTGTTCGTCTCGAGGCGGCGGTAGACCAGCTCGGTGGGGAGGCGATCGCGGAACGATTCGACGACCTCGGTCGTGTCGTCGGTGGACGCGTTGTCGATGACGACGAGGTGCCCGGGCGCCGGGTCCATCCGCTCGATGCTTTCGAGCAGACGCGTCAGCAGATGCGTGCGGTTGTACGTGACGACGACGATGGTCGCGGTGGCCGGATCGAACGCGGTCACGACTGCTCCTCGAAGGTGGCGCGCCACCGGGCCTCGGAGACGAGGTCGGGAAGAGCGCGGCGGTACTGGTCGGACAGGCGGGGCCACTCGCGCTGCAGGCGACGGTGCAGGCGCAGGCTCTCGCGCAGCATGCGGCGGTACTGCGCGCGATCGCGCGTGTAGATGTTCTGACCCGACCCGTCGGCGGCGCTGACGAGGGCGCTGTCGAAGGCCGGTACGCGCCACCAGTGGGCGTCGGCCTTGCCGAACTCGACTTCGGGCTGCGCGACGTTCTCGGGTCGCGGGGTGTGGAACCAGTGCGACAGCAGGGTGCGCAGCGTGAAGATCCGCAGACTCAGGCCGGAGGGGCTGTCGAACTGATGCTGCTTCAGGCGACGGAACACCTGGCGCCCACGGCGGGAACGCAACGGCACACCGGAGTCCTTGTGCACGATCGTCTCGGGGTGCTTCCGGGCGATGGCGCGTGCCTCGGGCATCGCGGTCGACAGGGTCCGACGCATGTGCGCGGGGCCCGAGAGCACGTCGCGCAGGGCCCGGTGGCGGAGTTCCACGGGGTAGTACTGCATCATCATGAGGTGCTTCAGGTCGAGACGTCGACTGTGCCGGATGAGTGTGCCGCCCTGCGGTGAGCGGGAGTGCAGGAGCGCCGCGACGATGCGGTTGCGGGCGTGGAAGTAGGCCTGCCAGTCGATCGAGTCGTCCTTGCCGACCCACGAGACGTGCCACAGGGCGACCCCGGGCATGGAGACGGTCGGGTAACCGGCATCCCGTGCACGCAGACAGAACTCCGCGTCGTCCCATTTGATGAAGGCGGGGAGCGACAGCCCGATCTCGCGCAGGATGCTGGTGGGGATGAGGCACATCCACCAGCCGTTGTAGTCCGCGTCGAGACGCATGTGCAGCATCGGGCTCTGGCGGAGATTCGCGACGCTGAAGTCGTGGGGGAGGCGCTCCTGGTAGAGCGCCCGCCACATGAACGGGGCGTCGTCGACGACTTCGGCCCAGGCGTGGAGCTTCGGACGGTCGAGAAGATCGAACATGTGCGCGCCCACGATCGTGGGGACCGAGGCGTAGCGCCCGAAGACGACGGAACGGCGGATCGATTCCGGTTCGATGCGGACGTCGTCGTCGAGGAGCTGCACGAAATCGCTCTCGGGACGCTGCAGGGTCTCGGTCATGGCCCGGGCGAAACCGCCCGATCCGCCGAGGTTCGGCTGACGGATGACCTCGAGGGTCTCGCCCAGGCGCGATGCCACCTCGGGGTAGGTCGCCTGGTCGGCGACGAGATCGGTGCCCTGGTCGATGAGGAAGACGCGGTCCACGACGTCGAGCACGTCGGGCGAATCGGCGAGCGCCTGGAGAGTGTTCACGCAGTAGTCGGGCTTGTTGTACGTGGTGATGCCGATGCTGGCCTTGCCCGGGCGGACCGGCTCGTCCTCGGTCGTCCAGGCGGCGCCCTCGAACATCGCGTCCGAGCGGTCGGCGGCGACATCGAACCAGATCCAGCCGCCGTCGCTGTACTGGTCGAGGGCGAGGTCGAAGGAGGTCTCGGACGATTCGCCGCGCACCTCGCGCGTCTCGATGCGCTGCTTCGTGCCGGCACCGTTCGAGCGGTACACGAGGATCGTCAGATCGCCCGAGGTGCGAACCGTCAGGCGCACACGGCGGACCGCGGTCCAGTGCTGCCAGTACGAGGCGGGAAAGGCGTTGAAGTAGGTGCCGAACGACACACGGCGGCCCGCGACGATGCGCGCGCGATGGCGGTCCAGGATGTTGCTCAGTTGGGCGACGCTGGTCACGCGGACCGGTTCTTCGTCGATCGTCGACCACGTCTCGGGGTCGACGTAGAGCGGGAGAAGGTCGGGATCGCGGTCGAGCGGGAGCACGGCGTTCTGCAGGGTGTACGTCACGAAGGGTCTTTCGTCGAAGGCGCAGGCCGTCGGGCGGCCAGCCCGGAGTCTACCCGGCAGCGGTGGGCGGGCCCTGAACGCCCGTTCCGGTGTCGGCCGGGGCTGCCGGCGGCATCCGGAGTCCGAGGCTCTCGCGCCAGGAACGGGACTGTCCTGCCCGCACGGCGCAGACGACCAGCAGGAGCAGGCCGGCGCCCGAGAGGGGGAAGCTCTCGAACAGCGAGAAGGTGAGGAGGGCGACCAGGGTGAGCGGCGCCCACGCGTGCACGACGGAGCGTCGCTCGCTGGCGACGAGCCAGCCGCGCGCGAGGGCCAGCGCCCCGAGGGTGAGGAAGAGGATGAGCCCCGCCCAGCCGACCTGCAGGAGGACATCGAGGTAGGCGTCCAGCGCCGAGGTGTGCGTCTCGCCGAGGGTGAAGTTGAGGGTCGCGAAGGGGAACGAATCCGGTGCCCACGGGCCGTACCAGCCGAAGCCCTCGACCGGGCGGTAGGTCACGTACGTCAGCAGTTGCGACCAGAGGTCGATACGGAGGGAGAAGTCGGCGCGGGCGTCGACCATCGCGACCAGAGCGTCTCTCGTGCCGTATCCCGTCGCGACCGCCGCGATCCCCCCGACGCCGAGGATCAGCTGGGCGAGGGAACGGCGCGGTGCGGGCAGTCGACGAACGAGCGCGAGGGCGACGGCCGCGGCGCCGGTGGTGACCACGACCGCGATCACGGTGGGCGACCCGCTGAGAGCGGCGAGGGAGCCGGCGAGGACGACGGAGGCGATCGCCGTGCCCGCGCGCACCGACTGCGTCCGGTATTCGACGAGGAAGGTGATGAGGGCGATGACCGTGACGAAACCCAGCACGTTGCGCGTGCCGAACAGCCCCTGGACCGGACCGAGCGCGGCGATGTCGCCCTGGATGCCGAGGAACGGGATGGGGAGGTCGAGCAGGATGCCGCTGAGGATCTCGAGCGCGAGCGACGCGCCGAGCACCCACCGGAGCACATCGCCCAGGGCCCGCACGGTCTGCAAGGCATCGCGCACGTGTCCGATGACCACGGCGAGGAAGGACACCGCCAGCAGCTCCGCCCAGCCGCCGAGGCTCGACGCGGGGTCGGCGCTCCAGAGCACGCTCGCACCCGCCCAGGCGACGAAGAGCACGAGGGTGGTGGGGGCGAGGCGCACGAGCTCGATCTCGCGCCGCCGAGCGGCGAGGACACCCACGCCGAGGACGCAGAGTCCGAGGACGATCGCGGCGAGGGTCACGTCGCCGGCGACGCCGCGGATGGCGGACGCTGCGAACACCGTCGCGAAGACGAGGAGGGTGAAGGCGCGTGCGAAGCCCGCCGAAGCGAGCAGCGCGGAGTTCACGATCCGGTGCTCTGCGGTTCGCCGCGCTCGATCGCGATGCTCTGTTCGGCGGGACCGACCCCGACCAGCGGGGCCTGTTTGATCTTCGCCCCGAACAGGACGACGAACATCCAGCCCCACAGCAGCAGCGGACCGGACTCGGTGAGGCCCTGGACCACGAGCAGCGCACCGATGAGGGTGGGCAGGAGGGTCAGCGGGGAGTAGGGCCGGTCGGCGCGCAGATCCCATCGCGGCCGGTCGACCGCGAAGAACCAGGATCGCCAGATGTACGCGAGGTACACGAGGGCGAAGAGCAGGACCCCGATGCCGCCGAGCTGGAAGAACACGTCGATCCAGACGCTGTGCGACTGCACGACGGTCTGGCCGTGGTCGATGATCCACCCGTCGATGAGCGGCTCGGATGAGATCCACGGCGTCGAGAAGCCCCAGCCGGTCCACGGCCGCTCCGCCGCCCGGGCGAGGACATCCGCCCAGATCCCCTCGCGTCCGGTGAGGTCGGCACCACGACCGAGCAGGCCGAAGATCGCGTCGCGCCCGAACCACAGCGTGGCCGCGCCACCGAGGCCGACGACGGCGTACAGCGCATACCATCGGGTCCGCTCGCCCGGTCGGCTCGCGGTGCACATCACCAGGACCGTCCCGAGCACCAGCGCGACGAACGCCGCGGAGATCACGGCGGTGGCCGATCCGGCGCGGACGAAGAGGAACGCCGCGACGACGATCCACCCGAGCAGCCAGAGGCGTCGGGGAGCGCCCGCGGCGAACCGGATCGCGAAGACGATGATCGCCACGAGCATGACGGATGCCAGCAGGTTGGCGTTTCCGAAGATGCCCTGGATGCGTCCCCCGTCGAAGAGGTTGTCGCGCGACCAGTACACGATCGGGTCCATGCGCGAGGTCGGGACGACGAAGCCGGGCAGGAGCGGCCCGCGGACGAAGGCGGACACCGCGAGCTCGAACAGCAGCGAGAGGCCGACGATCCACTTCGCCGCCGAGGCCACGGCACGCACGACGTCGCGCCACGTGAGGACCGCACCGATGAACAGCCCTTGGAAGGTCGTGACACCCAGGAGAAGAAGGGTGAGGACGGATGCCGCGGGCCAGGCGCTCCAGAGGAGGGAGAGGAACGCCCACCCCACGTATCCGAAGGCGAGCCACGGCAGGCGGCGCCAGGCCACGGGCGGGCGCACGACGATCCAGACGACCGCCGAGACCACCGCGGTCGCGACGACGATCACGGCGCTGAGCGTCGGACCGACCGCGTTGACCAGGCCGACGCCCCCCAGGGCGAGGACGATCACGAACACGCACCACGCGCGCAGGAGCAGGTGGCCGGTGGTCTCGCGCACGGGAGCCGACGGCGGCGCCGAGACCGGGTGATTCGTGTGCAGGGCCATGGTGCACTCAGGCTACCGTCCGGGTCCGCGCGGCGACGGGCCGGAACGCTAGGCTTTCGCCCGTGCTGGTTGCCCTCTCGAACACGCCCCGCGACTACGCCTGGGGAAGCCCGACCCTTCTCGCCGAGCTCGAGGGGCGTGTCCCCACGGGCGCACCCGAGGCGGAGGTGTGGTTCGGCGATCACCCCGGGTCGCCCGCTCGGGTCCTCGACGGGTCGCAGCGCACCCTCGACGAGTGGCTGCCCGCGGTGGACGGCGCACCCGAGCGCCTGCCCTACCTCTTGAAGCTGCTCGCCGCCGGCTCCCCGCTGTCGATCCAGGTCCACCCCTCGAAAGAGCAGGCCGTCCGGGGCTTCGCGGACGAGGAGGCCGCGGGTGTCCCTCGCGATGCGGCTTCGCGCAACTACAAGGACGACAACCACAAGCCCGAGGTGATCGTCGCCCTGAGCGAGACCTTCACCGCTCTGGCAGGGCTGCGGGACCTCGACCAGACGCGACGGCTCGTCGCCGGCCTGGGCGATGCGGCGGGCGTCACCGCACTGCGGGATCGCCTGGCCGCCGCCGAGCCGGACGCGGCCCTGCGCGACGCGATCGGCTGGGCGCTGGCGGAGGCGACCGCGGCGGAGATCGAGCAGATCGTCGAGGGCGCGGCATCCGCGTCCTCCCCGGAGTTCGCCGCGGAGGCGGCTCTCGTGCGCCACCTGCGCGAGGAGTACCCGGGCGATGCGGGCATCGTCGTCGCCCTGCTCATGAACCTCGTCGAGCTGCGCCGCGGCGAGGCGATCTTCGTGCCCGCCGGGGTCCTGCACGCCTACGTGGCGGGTCTCGGCGTGGAGATCATGGCCGCGAGCGACAACGTGCTGCGCGGAGGCCTCACCCCCAAGCACATCGACGTACCCGAACTGCTCGGACTCGTGGACTTCCACCCCGCGGCCGCGCCGCGACTCGCCCCGCGCGCGGACGGGGACGGGGTCGAGCTGTTTGCGCCGGGCATCGCCGATTTCGCCCTGGCCCACGTCGCGACGTCGGCGGAGGCGTCGCGTGTCGAGCTGCGCGGGGTCTCGATCGCCGTGGGTGTCGCGGGGGAGGCCGCCGTCACGGGCGCATCGGGGACGAGCCTGCGTCTCGCGCCCGGTCAGGCGGCCCTCGCCACGGCCGAGGAGAGCCCCCTCGTGGTGAGCGGCGGCGAGGTCTTCGTCGCCATGCCCGGGGAGGGAGTCGCGACACGCCGATAGCCCCGGTGAAGGTTCACGTCTGCCTTGAGGGTTTACGATCTGCGACTTGACCAATCCGAATGACACGGGTGTAATTACTCGTACGCGAAATCGCGTGCGGGGGCTCGAGTGAGGCGGAGGACGACATGACGTCGCAGTACCGGTCCGGTGTTCCGGACAACTGGTTCGTCGACCCGGTCGACCTCGGTGTTCCCGGTGTCCGTCGTGACATCGACGCTGTCGAAGAGAACACGCTCGCGTGGCAGACCGACGCGCTGTGCGCACAGACCGACCCCGAGGCGTTCTTCCCCGAGAAGGGCGGATCCACGCGCGACGCGAAGCGGATCTGCACCTCATGCGACGTCAAGTCGGAGTGCCTCGAGTACGCCCTCCAGAACGACGAGCGCTTCGGTATCTGGGGCGGTCTCAGCGAGCGCGAGCGCCGCAAGCTCAAGCGTCGCGCCTGACGCGTTCGGCGACCCGCCGGCGGAATCCGAGCGATCGCCCTCCTCCCGGCGCGGCGTCCGCGAACGAGCAGGAGCGCGCTTAGGCTGACTGCGCCATGCCCGCCCGTGTTCACGCCATCCTCGTCGTCCGCCCCGAGGGACGGACTCCCGCCGCGCACCATCTGACGCGCACGCTCGCGGCGATCGCCGCGCAGAGCCGACCCGTCGATGCGCTCACCATCGTCCTGTGCGGAGCCGACCCGGCGCTCACGCAACTGGCCGCGTCCTCGGGGGCCGAGGGCGTCATCACGGCCTCCGCCGGAACGCCGTTCGCCGCCGCGACGGCGCTGGCCACCCCCCGGCTCACGGGGGACGCGGTCTGGCTGCTCGCCCAGGACACCGCCCCCGAGCCCGACGCCCTCGTGCGCCTCGCCGGGGCGCTCGAGCTCTCTCCCTCGCTCGCGGTGGCGGCGCCGAAGCTCGTCCGCTGGGACGAGCCCGAGGAGATCGTCTCGCTCGGCATCAGCCTCAACCGTTACGGCCGCACCGTCGAGCTGGCGGCCGGGGAGTTCGATCAGGGGCAGCACGACGGTGACGCCGACGTGCTCGGCGCGGACGTGCGGGGCCTGCTGATCCGGCGTGAATCGTGGGTCGCGCTCGGCGGTCTCGATCCCGCCCTCGGCGGGGCGGACGAAGGCGTCGACCTCGGGGTGCGCGCGCGTCTCGCGGGCGATCGGGTCTCGCTCGTTCCCGCGGCCCGCATCGCCGTCGCCGGCGACGGCGTGGCGGCGATGGCCCGAGGACGCCGTCGCGCGCGGCGTCGCGCCTTCGCCGAGCGCACCGCGCAGTTGCACCGGCGTCTGGCGTACGCCCCGGCGGCGGCCGTCCCGCTGCACTGGCTGTCGCTCTTGCCGCTCGCCCTGTGGCGCACCATCGTCCACCTCGTCGGCAAGGTGCCGTACCGCGTCCTCCCCGAGTGGGGGGCGACGATCCTGGTCATGGCCCGCATCGCCGCGGTGGCGCGCGCCCGACGCCGCATCCGGGCCGTTCGCGCGGTCGGGTGGTCGCGCATCGCCCCGCTGCGCGTCTCGCGAGCCGAGATGAGGCTGCGGTGGGAGGGGGACGGAGCCGTCGTCGACGCCCCCGTCCGCTCCGAACTGCACTTCTTCGTCGGCGGAGGCGCGTGGGCCGTGCTCGGTGCCCTCGCCGTCTCGGCGGCACTGTTCTTCCCCCTGTTGGCCTGGCCCGTCCTGGGGGGAGGGGCTCTCGCCCCCCTGCGTGCGACGGTCACCCAGCTGTGGCAGGACGCGGCGTGGGGCGCGCGCCCGCTGGGACTGGATTCCATCGGACCCGCCGATCCGTTCTCGGCGATCATCGCGATCATCGGCACCCTGTCGCCGGGCGATCCCTCGCGGGCGCTCGTCGTGCTGTGGGTGCTGGCCCTGCCGCTCGCCGTCCTCGGCGGGTGGTTCGCCGCGACCCGTGTCACCGAGTCGTCGTTGTTGCGCATCACCGCGGCCGTGGCCTGGGCGCTCGCTCCCACCTTCCTCGCCGCGCTCGTCGAGGGTCGTCCCGCCGCCCTGCTCGCCCACCTGTTGCTGCCGTGGCTGTTCTACGCGGCGAGCGTCGCGCACCGGGCCTGGGCGCCGGCGGGAGCGGCATCCATTCTCCTCGTGCTGGTCCTCGCCTGCGCCCCCTCTCTCGCGCCGGCCGCTGTCGTGCTGTGGTCCGCGGCCCTCGTCGTGGTCGCCCTCGTGGCCGGGCGCGGAGTCGCGCGCGTGGTGTGGCTCGTGGTGCCATCGATCGTCGTGTTCGCACCGCTGGTGTGGACGCAGGTTCGCACGGGAAACCCCTGGGGACTGCTCGCCGACCCTGGCGTGCCGTACGCCGGTGACGAGGTGGCGGCCAACCCGCTCGGCCGCGCGCTCCTCGCCGCCGGATTCCCGAGCTCGGACCCCGGCGGCTGGGCCTCGGTGCTGAACGGCCCGGTGTGGTGGGTGGGGGTGCTGATCGCCCCCCTCGCCGTGCTCGCGGTGCTCGCGGTCCTCACGCCGCGGTGGGTGACGGCGTCCGCTCTCCTCATCGTCGCGGCCGTCGGCCTCGCGACGGCCTTCGCCGCGGTGGGGGTCTCCGTGTCGTTCGACCACGGCACGCCCGTTCCGCTGTGGCCGGGCGCGGGCCTCAGCCTCGCCTGGCTCGGTGTCGTGGGCAGCGCGATGGTGGCTCTGGATGCCGGGATCGTCGAACGCGTGCACGTGCTCCGGCCGATCGGCGCCCTGGTGACCCTCATCGCTCTCGTCGTGGCCGTGGGGCCGGCGCTCACGGCCTCCCTAGACCAGTCCCACCCGCGCTCGGTCCTCACCAACGGGCCGACCTCGACCCTCCCCGCCTTCGTCGCGGCGGAGGGGCGGGGCTCGACCGCGATCGGCACCATCGTGCTCGACCCCCGCGCCGACGGTCTGCGTGTCGACGTCGTGTGGGGCGGAAGCGCCACGGTGGGCGGTCAGAGCACCGTCCAGGCCACCCGGACCCAGGCACGGCCGGCCGATCGCGAGCTCGCCGCTCTCGCCGCGGATCTCACCACCCCCTCGTCGGACGACGTCGTGGCGCGTCTGGCGGAGCGGGGGATCGGGTTCGTGCTTCTGCAGTCCGCCCCGGCGGGCGAGAACGATGTCATCCGCGGGGCTCGTCTGGCCGCGGCGACCTCGCTCGACCAGCGTGACGCCCTCGACGGCGTCGGCACCACGTCCCGCGGCGATCTGTGGCGGGTGACCGCCGACGTCCAGCCGCGACCGCCGCTCACCGAGACCCAGGTGCACCTGCGCAACCTCGTGGCGCTGGGCTCCCTGGGCGTCCTCCTCGTCGCGCTCCTGCTGGCCGTGCCCACCACCGCCTCGCGCCGCGTCGCGCGTCGCACGCCCCGCATCGTGGGCCCGAACCCGGGAGGAAGCCGATGAGCAGCGACCGCCGACTCGTCCGCTGGGCGACGACCAGCGCCCGCGTGGTCGCCGGGTCCGTCGTCGCCACCGCCGTCGTGGTGGGCACGGTGGCGGGCATCGCGGCACCCTGGCCGACCCTCACCGCGACCCCGGTCCGCATCGAGGCGACCCCGGCGGCTTCCGACACCGTGCTGGCCTGCGACGGACCTCTCCTGGCCCTCGGCCGCAGCGCCGAGCAGGCCGGAGCGCTCAGCGCCGCCGCCGCGCAGCAGCTCGTGAGCGGTCCGGCCGACAGCGCCGCGGGCGAGACCACGCTGACCGGGTCGACCGGCGACGGCTCCGGCAACGCCACGGCGCTGCGCGCTCAGCCGCGCGACGGCGCGGCGGTTCCCCTCGCCGCGGCGGGATCGGCGACGGCGACCTCGGACGATCTGATCGGCTTCGCGGCATCCGCGTGTCGTCCTCCGCTGGCGGAGTCCTGGCTCGTGGCCGGCGCGACGACCACCGGCGCGAACGATCTCGTCGTTCTCGGCAACCCCGGCGACGTGCCCGCCACCGTTCAGCTGTCGGTCTACGGGGCGCAGGGCGTGTCGACGCCCCCGGGCGGGAGCAACCTCGTCGTGCCCGCCGGTGAGCAGCGCGTGGTGCCGCTCGCGGGTCTACTGCTCGGCGAGGAGAGCCCGGTCGTGCGCGTCACCTCCACCGGCGCTCCCGTGCACGCATCGCTTCAGGCGAGTCTGACTCGTCTGCTCCTGCCGGGCGGCGTCGATCAGGTCGCCCCGTCGGCGCAGGCCGACACCCACGTCGTGATCCCGGGCGTGCAGGTTCTGACCTCGGGCGGGAGCGACGCGGGAACGGTCCTGCGTCTGCTGGCCCCCGGTGCCGCCGCCACCGCGACGGTGACCCTCACCCCGGTCGGCACCGCCGCCCCGGGAGAGCCTCGACAGGTTCCCCTCGAGGCGGGAAAGCCGACCTCTCTCGACCTCTCCGGTGTCGTCCTCGGCGCCTACACGGTCGACGTCACCGCCGATCAGCCCGTCGTCGCCGGCGCCTGGTCGACGACAGGCTTCGGCCAGGGCGCGGACTTCGCCTGGTACAGCCCCGCACCGAAGATCGCCGTCTCCAGCGCCGTCGCGGTGGCATCGGGCGCCGGCGCCGCTCTCGTGCTGACCGCCGACCAGGGGGCGGGGGAGGCCACGGTCACGCTCACTCCCGCGGACGGCGGTGCGCCGTTCACCGTCGCCGTGCCGGACGGAGGCAGCGTCTCGACGGCGGTCGCCGCAGGTGCGTACACGCTCGATCCGAGCGCCCCGGTGCGGGCGGCGGTCACCTACGCGTCGACCGGAGCCGTGGCCGGGTACCCGCTGTGGCCGGCGAACACCGCGGAGTCCGCGGTGACGGTGCTGCCCTGAGAGCAGCGCTCCGGCTCAGACGTCCTCCGGCTCAGAAATAGCGGAAGCGTTCGGGACCGAGGTCCCACGGGTCGCGGTCGAGGTACTCGGCCGCCGCGCGGAAGACGGCGCCCTCGATCATCATGCGGCGGTGCAGGTCGTCGTCGTGGTGCGGGTGGCCGAGCCGCTCGATGGGGATCCGGTAGAGGATGATGCGCTTCTCCGCGCGCAACACCGTCCAGCGGGGGATGCCGTCGGTTGCCGCCGGAGGCATGATCCCGATCTCGAACGAGACCTCGCGCAGCTCGGTCCAGGCCGAGCGGAGGAACTCCGCCGCCGCG
>NZ_LDRT01000008.1 GCF_001476655.1 Microbacterium testaceum
CGCCCGTTGAGTGTCCAAGACACGCCGTAACCGCCCCCGGCATAACGGCGTGTTCTGGACACTCAACGGTGGGGATGCCGGCATCCCCGGCCCGCGCGAGCCCGAGCGCCGCGCCCACCCCGCGCGGATCAGTCCTTCGTGCCGCGCGCCTTCTTCTCGCGCGGCTGCGGGAACGGGCTCGGCACCACGGGCACCGTGCCCGTGTAGCCCTCGCGCTCGGCGGCGAGCTCGGCGATGCGCTTCCGGCACGCGAACCATCCGGCCGTGACGAGCAGGCTCGCGACGATCGCGACGACGAGCGTCGCAGGCGAGTCGATGAACACCAGCACCAGCACGATCGCGAGGAAGATGAGCGTCGCGTAGCCCGTGTAGGGCGCCCAGAACAGGCGGAACTTCGGGCGGACCAGCTCTCCACGGTCGGCCAGGCGCTTGAACTTCATCTGGCAGAGCATGATGGTCGCCCAAGTGACCAGGATGCCGACGGCGGCGACGTTCAGCACCGTCTCGAACGCATCGCTCGGTGCCACGAAGTTGATCACGACACCGAAGAGGGCGACGAATGCGGTGATCGCGATGCCGCCGTAGGGCACGCCCGCCTTGTTCATGCGCGCCGCGAACTTCGGCGCGGAGCCCGCCACCGCCATCGAGCGCAGGATGCGGCCGGTGGAGTACAGCCCCGCGTTCAGCGACGACAGCGCCGCGGTGAGCACGACGAGGTTCATGATCACGTCGACGCCCGGCACCCCGATGGAGCCGAAGAAGGTCACGAACGGGCTCTCGTCCTTCGAGTACGCCGTGAACGGCAGCAGCAGGGCGAGCAGCAGGACGGAGCCGACGTAGAAGATCGCGACGCGGAAGATGACCGAGTTGATCGCGCGCGGCATGACCTTCTCGGGGTTCTTCGTCTCACCGGCCGCGGTTCCGACGAGCTCGATCGAGGCGTACGCGAAGACCACGCCCTGCATGAGGATGATCGCGGGCAGGATGCCGTTGGGGAAGAACCCGCCGTTGTCGGCGATGAGCGAGAACCCGGTGGGCGCGCCGGTCGGCGTGCCGAAGATCACGAAGTAGATGCCGACGAGCAGGAACGCGACCAGTGCGGCGACCTTGATCAGCGCGAACCAGAACTCCAGCTCGCCGAACACCTTCACCGACACCAGGTTGACCGCGAGCACGGTCACCAGGGCGGCGAGCGCCCAGACCCACTGCGGAACGGCACCGATCCACGGCACGTACTTGCCGAAGAAGTTCATGTAGAGCGCGGCGGCGGTGATGTCGACCATCGTCGTCGTCGCCCAGTTGATCCAGTAGAACCACCCCGAGACGAAGGCGGCCTTCTCGCCGAAGAACTCACGGGCGTACGAGACGAACGAGCCCGAGGTCGGTCGGTGCAGGACGAGCTCGCCGAGCGCTCGAAGGATGAAGAACGCGAAGAGCCCGCACACCGCGTACGAGATGACGATCGACGGGCCGGCTTGCGCCAGGCGCCCGCCCGCTCCGAGGAAGAGCCCCGTGCCGATGGCACCGCCGATGGCGATCATCTGCACCTGACGCGACGTCAGCCGCTTGTGGTACCCGGCGTCCTCGAGCTGAACGGTCGAGGTGTGGATCTGCTCGGCAGCGTCGCCGGAGCGGGGGGTGGAGTCAGTCACGTACCCATCATTCGTTTCACGCACCATCTGTCCAGCAAGCGCGCCGAGTGTCGGGATTCCGGATGCCGCCTGCTACAGCCACTTCTTGGCCTTGAACGTCAGCCAGAGGCCGGCGGACACGACCACCATCAGCACGAGGGCCATGGGGTAGCCGAACTCCCAGTCCAACTCGGGCATGTTCTTGAAGTTCATGCCGTAGATCCCGCCGATCAGCGAGGGGCCGAAGAGGATCGCCGCCCATCCCGAGATCTTCTTCACCTGCTCGTTCTGCTCGAGCGAGGTCTCGGTCTGCCGTTGCGTCACGAGCGTCGCGTTCACGGTGAGCGCGTTGTCGAGGATCGACCGCATCGACGTGAGCTTGTCGCACTGCCGCAGGACGTGGTCGAGCACGTCCCGCAGCGATCGCTGCAGCTCGATGTCGACCCCGTACTTCTCGGCTCCGCGCAGCAGCGCCTGCAGCATGTCGCGCAGCGGCTCCACCGCCCGCTGGAAGTGGATGACCTCGCGGGCGAGCTCGTAGATGCGCTGGGTCAGCTCGGTCCCCCCTGCTCCGAAGAGCTGGTCCTCGATCTCGTCGACGTCGTTCTGGAGCCCGCGGGCGACGGGGTCGTACTGGTCGACGACCTCGTCGAAGATCGCGTAGAGCACCGCTTCGGGGCCCCGGGCCAGCAGTTCGGGCTGTTCCTCCAGGCGGTGGCGCACGCGCGCGAGGTCGGGTACCTCGGCGTGCCGCACGGTGACGACGTAGTCCTGGCCGACGAACACGTGGAGTTCGCCGAACTCGACCGTCTCGGTCTCGTCGATGTACCGCGCGGGACGCAGCACCGCGAAGAGGTTCCCGCCGTACCGCTCGAGCTTGGCGCGCTGGTGCCCGGCGAGAGCGTCCTCCACGGCGAGGGGGTGCAACGAGAACTCCGCGGCGACGCGTTCGAGCTCTTCGGGCGAGGGCCGCAGCAGACCGATCCACGCCATCCCCCCGTGATCCTCCATGTACTCGAACGTCTGGTCGAGGCTGGCGGGGTTCTCGATGCGGTGGCCGTCGACGTACACGGCGCTATCGATGATGGGCATGTATCAGTTCTACGCCCCGCAGGTGGACGAACGATGACGTGGGCCGAGCGGGCCCGAGAGAGGGCGCTCTTGCGGACGAGATTCACAGCCGGGCCATAACGAACGACCTCGACGGCACCGTCAGCCGACGGGTTCGCTCAGGGGCTCGTCCGGAGCGGATCCCGGATGCCGCGCGCCCGGCGTGCGGCGGGAGGCGGCCGTCACCGCGCCGATGCTCGCCGCGATCACCAGGGCGATGCCGCCGACCTCGAGCCAGGAGAGGTGCTGGCCGAGGAGGAGGAATCCCGCGGTCGACGCGGTCGCCGGTCCCAGGCTCATGAGGATGGCGAAAGCGGACGCCGGCAGCCGCCGGAGCGCGACGAGTTCGAGGGCGTAGGGCACCGTCGACGACAGCACCGCGACCGCGGCCCCGAGAGCCAGGATGTCGAGGCGGAGCAGCATCGCGCCGGCTTGCACGATGCCCAGCGGGAGGGCGATCACGGCACCGATCGCCATGGCCAGGGCCAGGCCGTCCAGGCGCGGGAAGGCGCGCCCGACGCGCGCCGAGGCGAGGATGTAGAGCGCCCAACTCACCGCCGCGCCGAGGGCGAACAGCACTCCGAGCGGATCGAGTCGTTCCCACCCGCCGGCCCCGAGCGCCGCGACCCCGGCGAGGGCGAGGGCGGCCCAGATCCAGCGCGCCAGACCGGTGGCGGTGAGGATCGAGAGGGCCAGAGGGCCGAGGACCTCGATGGTCACGGTGACCCCGAGCGGCAGCCTCTCGAGGGCTAGATAGAACAGCCCGTTCATGGTCGCGAGGACGAGCCCGAACGCCACCACACCGCGCCAGTCCGCCGCCGAATGCCCGCGTACCCGCGGACGGGCGATGATCAGCAGCAACAGCGCCGAGAACAGCAGACGCAGCATGACGATGCCGAGCGGCCCCGTCTGCGGGAAGAGCATGACGGCGAAGGACGCGCCCACTTCTTGGCACGCCAGACCGACCAGGACCAGCGCCGCCGCCGACTGCGGGCCGCCGGGCGCCTTCATTCCCGGGTCACGAGGCGGGGACGGCGCAGATCGCGTTGCCGACGATGCCGTCGCGCATCTGCTGGGCCGTCCACGGCAGTCCGGCCTCGGGGGCGGTCTGCCCGGACGCGGCGGGGGCCTTCGAGGCGATCGCGGCGAGCTCCCAGGCGAGCCAGGCCGCCGTCTTCTGGTTGCCCGCGGAGTTGTTCAACACCACCGAGACGGTCATGCCCGTCTGAGGATCGGCGAACGAGCCCACCATGTATCCGGCCGTCGCACCGAACTGTCCGATGAGCGAGCCCGCCTGGTAGGCGCCTCCCGCCGCGGTGAACCACGTCGGATCGTCGGCGCTGACCGGCAGGGGCGACGAGAATCGGTCGTTCCCCGCGGGCAGCAGGGCACCCGCCGCGAGCGCCTGCGTATAGCGCCCGAGGTCGGTGATGTCGGTGACCGCGCCGGACGCGGCCCCGCCGAAGCTCGCCGAGAGCACGGTGACGTCCTGCGGTTGATCGCAGGTCCATCCGCCGTCGGGGTTCTGCTGCGAGCGGAACCCCTCGAGCGCCGACGAGGAGGGCGCGGCGGCGGTCGGCCCCGGCAGCGCCGTGCCGGAAAGCCCGAGCGGCTCGGTGACTCTCTCACGGATGAGATCCGACAGCGATTCTCCGGTCGCGCGCTCGACGGCGAGCCCGGCGATCAGGTAGTTGGTGTCCGAGTCGGCGAAGGCTGCCCCGGGAGCGTTGCGCCGCGGGCTGGAGATCCCGTAGGCGAGGAGCTCGCGCGCGTTCCACGCCCGGTCCGGGTTGTTCCCTTCGACGCCCTGGAGCACCGATGAGTACGACCCGAGTCCCGAGGTGCCGTTGCAGAGCATCCGGAGCGTGATGTCGTCGTAGCCGGGCAGGTTGCTGACCCATGTCGTGACCGGGTCGTCGAGCTTGACGGTGCCGTCGGCGGCGAGGTCGTAGAGGACGTCGCAGGTCATCGCGCCGGTCACATCGGCCGCGCGGAAGTCGAGGTCGGCGGTGACCTCGGCCCCGCCGGGCCCCTGCGTGCCGAGACCCGACACCCACGTCCCGCTCCAGGGCACCCAGACGCCCACGATCGCCCCGCTCGATCCGGTGGCGGCCATCGCCGTGGTCACGGCACCGCGCAGCTCGGTGACGGTCTGATCGGCCAACGGGGCGTCGACCTGTGCCGGGACGTTGACCGCGACCGTGCTCTCGGGGGTGCATCCGCTCAGGATGACGGCGAGGACACCCGCGCCGACGATCGCGGCCGCCGCAGATCGACGCCATGTCCGCATACCGAAACCCCCTGGAATCCGCGCGCGACGAAGCACGCGCTTCACGATTCAAACACACGCCACCTGGGGGAATCCGCCGCTTGCGCTCCGCGGGCGTCACGTCTCCATTACATCTCGGTCGAGAACGCGGCGCGTACCCGTCCCTGCGGGAAACCACAGGAAATCGGGGGTTAGGTTGGCCTAACCTTATGCGTAAGATGGCCCCATGAACGCCGTCGTCCCGTTCTCCGCCGCTCTTCGCGAGCGCGCCAGCAGCGCCCACTCCCCGCACGAGTGCGACGGCTTCATGGCGGACCTCCTGAACGGCACGGGCTCGCGCGACGACTACATCGCTCTCGTCGCGCAGCAGTGGTTCATCTACGAGGCGCTCGAGAGCGCGGCTCCGCGCATGCGGCACGACCCCGTGGCATCCGTTTTCCTCAGCGACAAGCTGACGCGCCTGCCCGCTCTGGAAGCCGACCTCACGTTCCTCCTCGGTCCGGACTGGCGCACCCAGATCACGGCGCTGCCCACGACGCAGGCGTACGTGTCGCGCATCCGTCGCGTCGCCGCCACCTGGCCCGGCGGCTTCGTCGCGCACCATTACACGCGGTACCTCGGCGACCTGTCCGGCGGACCGTTCATCGGCCGTCTCATGCAGCGGCGCTTCGGCTTCGACACGAACGGGATCGGGTTCTTCCTGTTCGGCGACATCGCCGACCCGCGGGCGTTCAAGAACGTCTATCGCGAGCAGTTGGACGCCGTGCCGTGGGACGACGACGAGAAGGCCCGCGTGATCGACGAGGTGCTGGTCGCCTACCGGTTCAACACCGAGCTGTTCGCAGACCTCGCGCGGGCGAAGGCGTCTCAGGTCGCCTGAGCCTCGTTGCCCTCTCGGCGACCGAGCCACGCCTGCTTCATGAAGCGACGGACGTCCTCGTCGACGCGGATGTCGCTCGGCCGGAGCGGTCGGGACAGATAGAGACCGTCGAGAGAGGTCAGCCGGCTGAGGGCGACATACGTCTGTCCGGGAGCGAACGCCCCCGCCCCGAGGTCGACGACCGCGCGATCGTACGTCTTGCCCTGCGACTTGTGGATCGTGACGGCCCACGCGAGCCGGAGGGGGAACTGCGTGAACTCCGCGACGATCTCGCGAGAGAGGTTCTTCGTACCCGGGTCGTACGCGTAGCGGTACCTCTCCCAGACAGCCGGCTCGACATCGTGCGCGATGCCGTCGACCTCGACGCGCACGCTGTCCCCGGCGATTCGCGTCACGGTGCCGATGGTGCCGTTGACCCAGCGCGGTGCCTCGCCGAACTGCGCCGCGTCGTTGCGGAGGAACATGACCTGCGCACCGACCTTCAGCGTGAGCTCCATCTCGGCCGGGTAGTTCGCCTCCCCGCGCCCGAAGTCGCCCGAGATCTCGGCGTTGGCCGTCTGCGTGCGACCGATGAGCTCGTCGAGGTGGCGACGGTTGATGCTGTTCACGCGGTCGTTGCGGGTGGCGAGCGTGATGATCGGATGCTCGCCGTCGGCCGGGTGCGGGGGCGTGCGGGCTCCGGCGGTGTTCAGGATGCCGGCCATCTCGGCCGTCACGCGTCCGTACCGCACCGCGTTCAGAAGCGTCTTGAAGCCCGGGTCGGACTGCCGGTGGATCTCGACGAGCTCGTTGACGTGAAGATCTGCCCCGTGACGCCCGATGTCGATGAGCCCGTCGCTCGCCGCCTCGCCCGACCACACCTTGGCGTCGAAGAACCAGAACGAGCGGTAGTGGTCGGCGATGTACCGCGCCTCGTCGCCCCGCGGGGGCACGGGGGCGAGCTGGTACGGATCGCCGAACATCACGATCTGGGTGCCGCCGAACGGCTCCGACCGCCGACCCCGGGCCTGCCGGAGGGAGCGGTCGATGGCATCCATGAGGTCGGCGTTGACCATCGAGATCTCGTCGATCACGAGCGTGTCGATTGCGTTGAGGATCTTGCGTGTGGCGTCGTTCTGGTCGATGTCGCCGTTCGCGATGAGGCCGATCGGCAGGCGGAACAGCGAGTGGATGGTCTGCCCCTCGACGTTGAGCGCCGCCACGCCCGTGGGTGCGCACACGGCGATCTGCTTCTGCGTGTTCCACGCGAGGTGCTGCAGGAGCGTCGACTTGCCGGTGCCGGCCCGGCCCGTGACGAACACGTGCTCCCGGGTGTCCTCGATCAACCGGAACAGCGCCTGCTGCTCGGCGGAAAGAGGCGGGGTGGTCACCGATTCATGCTAGTTCGCGGGGACTTCGCCCGTCGGCTCGGTGTGGATGAGCAGCCACCGCGCCTCCCCGGAGAGCACATCCGCGACGTGGCTGCGGAACCGCGGACACTGCGTGATGTCGTGCGATCGACAGCGCAGGGCGTGCTCGGTCATCGCCCGCGCCTGGGCGATGTCGGCGGCGCGCCGCTCGAGCTCGGCGATGTGCTCCTCGAGCACCCGATGCCGGTCCGGCGCGCCCTTGTCCAGCAGCACACGGATCTGCTCGAGCGACATGCCCGCCGCCTTGTTCCGCAGGATGATCGCGATCCGGACGCTGTCGTCGTCCGAGTAGCGGCGGCGGCCGGCGGCATCCCGTTCCGGATGCAACAGCCCCTCGTCCTCCCAGTAGCGCAGCACGTGCGTCTCGAGTCCGAATCGCGCCGCCGCATCTCCGATTGACTTCATGTCGACATGAAGTCACACGATGGTTCCGAACGCAAGCGAAGGAGTTCCCCATGTACGACGCGATCATCATCGGCGGCGGCCCCGCGGGCCTGCAGGCGGCTCTCACCCTCGGGCGGATGCACCGGCGCACGCTGCTCGTCGACTCCGGCGCGTACCGCAACGGCACCGTGCCGCATGCCCACAACCTGCTGACCAACGACGGCCGCGACCCGGCCGAGCTCCGCCGACTCGGACGCGCGGAGATCGCGGCGTACGACACCGTGGAGATCCGGGATGCCGCCGTCGACGCGGTCTCCGCGACCGACGGCGTCGTCGTGGTCACGGTCGACGGGGAGCCGGTGCATTCGACCGCGGTGATCCTCGCCACCGGGCTCGCGGACGAGCTGCCACCCATCCCCGGGATCGACGCCCACTGGGGCGACCGGGTCGCCAACTGCCCGTTCTGCCACGGCCACGAGTTCGCCGGTCAGCGGGTCGCGGTGCTCAACGGCACCGCGCACGCCGCGATGCTGGCCGCGATGCTCGAGCCGGTGGCATCCGAGGTCGTCGTGATCGATCCGGCCCGACTCACCGGGGTGGGCGACTCCCCCGCGGGTCTGCGCCTGACCCTCGATGACGGGACGACCGACGACGTGGCCGGGGCCTTCATCGCGCCGACGTCCACCCAGCGCGCGCCGTTCGCCGATCAGCTGGGCCTCGAGCGGCAGGAGTCGGGTGCCGTCCGCGTCGACCCGTTCGGACGCACGAGCGTCGAGGGCGTCTACGCCGTCGGCGACATGGCGCAGCCCGATCACTTCGCGGGGCCCATGGCGTCACTGGCGAACGCGATCGCCGCTGGCCAGCTCGCGGCCGTCGCCGTCGTGCAGGCGGACGCACAGGCGCGGGTGACGACCGCTTCCTAGACTGGGGGTGTGGACAACGCAGGCGGGGGCCCCGCGACGCCCGAGGGTGTCCGCTCCGCGCGCCCGCGGCTCGCGATCGAGCTCACCGCCCTGGGCGTGGTCGGGGTGCTGCTGTTCCTCGCGCTGGCCGCCGGTGCCGGCGCCCTGTACCGCGAGTTCTACAGTCCGAGCGCCTTCGTCCGGCACTACCTCGCGTTGCTCGAGGACCGTCGCACCGCGGAGGCCCTCGCTGTGCCCGGGGTCGCGATCGACGCCGCCGAGCTCGAGGCGGCGGGGCTGCCGTCGACCGCTTCCGAGGCTCTCCTGCGTCCCGATGCGCTGGGCGGCCTGAGCGACGCACAGGTGGTCGCCGAGCAGAGCGACGGCGACGTCACGCGCGTCAGCGTCACCTACCGCGCCGGGAGCTATGCGGGCCGGACGACGTTCGCGGTCACGAGCGACGGGAACGCCGGCCTGCTCCCCCGCTGGCGTTTCGCGACCAGCCCGCTCGCGGTCGTGGATCTGTCGGTACGCGGGTCCATGCGTTTCTCGGTCAACGGCTTCGAGATCGACAAGCGGCAGGTCTCGCTCGACAGCGCGGATGCCGACCCCTCCGCCGCCGTCCCCCTCCTGGTGTTCTCACCCGGCCTGTACTCGGTGTCGGTCGACACCCCGATCTCGGCGACCCCCGGGGTGGCCGTGCTGGCAGACGCCCCGCTGACCGGTATCCCCGTCGACGTGCAGGCCCAGCCGACCGACGAGTTCGTCTCGGTGGTGCAGCAACGCGTCGAGGACTTCCTCACCACCTGCGCCGAACAGAAGGTCCTCCAACCGACCGGGTGCCCTTTCGGCTACACGGTCCGCAACCGCATCGAGGGGGCGCCGTCGTGGTCGATCGCCCAGCAGCCGAAGGTGACAGTCGTCCCCGACGGGGCGGGGTGGCGCATCCCCACCACCGACGCGGTCGCGCACATCGATGTCGCCATCCGCTCGATCTTCGACGGCTCCGTCCGCACCGTCGACGAGGACGTCCCTTTCGCCGTCGACGGCAAGATCACGGTGCTCCCCGACGGCACGGCATCCATCCTCGTCAGCGGGAGCGCCCGCGCCGATTGAGGTCGACGCGTCTTCGCGGGCGCGTCTCAGCCCCGACGAGCCGCGTCGCGCTCGGCCACGCGCGCATCGCGCGCCGCGAGTCGCGCGAGCTCCTCGTTGTAGGCGTCGAGCTCGAGGTCGCCGACACGGTCGACGTGCCGGTCGCGTCGGCGCTGCTGGCGTTCGTCGCTGCGGCTCCACTGGATCGCCACGGCGATGGCGAGGATCAGGGTCGGGATCTCCCCGACCGACCACGCCACACCACCACCGACGTATTGGTCTTCCAGCGGCGTCGCTCCCCAGGTGCGCCCCATCGCTCCGAACCACTCGGCCACCATCAGGCCGGAGTTCATCATGATCGCGATGCCGAAGAACGCGTGCATCGCCATGATCGCGATGAGAACGAGGAGGCGCATCGGGTAGGGGAGGCGATACGGCACCGGGTCGATCCCGATGAGGCTCAGCACGAACAGGTAGCCCGTGACGAGGAAGTGGGCGACCATCCAGATGTGGCCGAGGTGGTCGTACAGCGACCACCGGAAGAGGTCGGTGTAGTAGAACGCCCAGAGCGAGCCGATGAACAGTCCCGCCGCCACGTAGGGGTTCGTGAGCACCTTCGCGATCGGATTGTGCACGGCCCAGAGGATCCACTCGCGTCCGCCGCGCGTCCCGTCGTCACGCTTGCGGATCGCGCGGGCGGCGAGGGTCACGGGGGCGCCCGATACGAGCATCAGCGGGATCGCCATCGACAGCAGCATGTGCCCGATCATGTGCATGCTGAACAGGTAGTCCTGGTAGACGTTCACCGGACCCGAGGTGATCCAGAACACCGCGAGCATGCCGAGGCACCACAGCACCGTACGGTAGATCGGCCAACCGTCGCCACGGCGGTGCAGACGCCACACACCGGCGAGGTAGAAGAAGAGCCCGAACGCCACCACGAACGCCCACAGCAGATCGATGTCCCAGCTGGTGAACCAGCGCTCGATCGTCAGCTCGGGCGGCAGGGGGGATCCGGTGAGGATCTCCGCCGGCGTCTGCCCGACCAGCGGTGGGGCGATCGGCGGCGGCGTGCGGGCGAGGGCCGCCGCCGCCCCGCTCGCGATGCCCATGAACACCAGCTCGAGCACGATGATCGCCCAGAAGCGCCGCGAGCCCTGCTCGTCCGCCATGCGGGCGATGAGCCGGCGGCGGTACCACGCACCCAGGACCCCCATCGCGAGGAGCGCGCCGACTTTGACGAGGACCAGGATGCCGTAGGGCGAGAACAGGTTCTCCCACCCCAGCAGTCCGATCGAGGCGCGCACCGTCCCCGAGACGGCCACGACGACGAACGCCGCGAGCGCGATGGAGGAATAGCGCAGGAGGACGGTCTGCAACTGGGTCCGCGACATCGCCGGGCGCACGACGACCAGCAGCACGAGGCCGCCCAGCCACACCGCGGCGGCGACGATGTGCAGCACCAGGGACGTCACGGCCGCCGTGTGGCTGGCCTCCGTCCCGGCATGGCCCTGCGTCCCCATCGGCACGAGGGCGGCGAGCGCCAGGATCGCGACGATCATGGTCGGCACCCACGAGCGGACGGCGAACGTCAGCACCGTGAGCACCGCGCCGGCGATCGTGGTGATCAACCATGCGGGGCCGATCTCGCTCTCGACGAGGAACCGTCCGAGCTGTTGTCCGAAGAGCGGATCGAGGGTCGGTTTGGCGTTGATGATGTTGAGGAACGTCAGGTACCCGGTCGCCGCGGAGGCGACCGTGAAGATCGCCGCGCCGATCGAGGCGGTGTCGAGCGCCAACTCGAACGGGCGCTCCCCCGCTTCGAGGGCGAACAGCGCCAGCACGAGGGAGCCGACCATCGTGGCCGCCGACAGATTGACCACGAGGGTCGCGAGCGGAAGGCCCCACCGCACGACGGGGCCGGGGTCGGCGAGCAGGGGCTGGGCGGCGCCGCCGCCGTACGCCAGTCCCACGACGACGGCGATGAGCGAGACCACGACGAGGATGACGGGTCCCGCCACGCGGAGGGCACGGGCGTTCACCCACCCAGACTACGTCGGGGAACACCCGGGAGGACGCCCCGGCCTCTCGACCCGCACGACGTCGAACCACGTCGACATCGCGCAGAAGGCGCGCCCGTGAAACGGACAGAGGGGGATGCCTCGGCATCCCCCTCTGTCGCGGTACGGCGTCGTCTTACTTGACGGCTGCCTTGAGCTTCGAGCCCGCGGTGACCTTGACGCGCTTGCCGGCGGGGATCGAGATCTCCTCACCGGTCTGCGGGTTGCGACCCGTGCGAGCGGACGTGGCGACCTGCTCGAAGGCGATCCAGCCGGGGATCGACACCTTGCTGCCCTTGGCGACCGCCTCGGAGACGGTGGAGAAGAGGGAGTCGAGCACGCCCGACACGGCGGACTGGCTCTGCCCGGTCGCGCTGGCGATGCTCGCGACGAGCTCGGTCTTGGTGATGGACTTGTCAGCCATGTGGTTGTCCTCCAGGCGACGATGCCGTCGCCTCTCGTTACATCGGACGAGGAGGAATTCTCCTCGGTGGTCGGGAGACCGCCTCGACAGTATCAACCGAACCGCGGAATTACGGGGATTTTGGGACATTTCCCCCGCGAAGCACCCGGCGTGTCGCAACAAACGGTGTCGACACCCGGCTCGCAAGCGCGTTCGGGTGGCATCCGCGTCCCTACGGGTGAGCACCACAGGCGAATTTGCCCGGCGGAGTGGGTGAGAGAGTGCGTGAATCGCACGGGCGATGCACCGGGATCCGGTCAGCGAACATCCGCCAAACTTCATATGTTTGTCCCCAGACAGGTTAGACGGCAGCGGAGCGGCGACCAGCCCCGGGTGAACCAGACGAACTCTGTCGTGAGAGGGGGAGGGATGCCGGGCACACAGGCTTCGATCAACGCCCGTACCGCCTTCCATGCGGCCGTCGTGACGACGGCCGCCCGCCTGGCGCCGGGCCACGGGATCCCGGAGCAACGCCACCTCGCGCTTCTCGCCGAAGCGCAGCCGCCGCCCCTGCCGCCGGTCTGGACGGACACGACGGCGCTGACCTTGGCAGCGGTCCTCGTGTCGCGGGCCCGCCGTGATGCGCTCTCCGACGGCCTCGATCTCATCGGCCACTACTTCGACGACACACGGCTCACCCGCGGCGCCAACCTGTCCAGCGGCGCGCGAGCCCAGCTCCTCGCCGCCGCCGGTGAATACTGCTGCGCCCTGGGATGGCCGCAGATCGGCGCGCGGTACGGCGCCGAGGCCCTCCTCTTCGCCGACAGCGAGGCGATCTCGTACCGCGCCCATTGCGTTCTCGCCCTCGGCCACGCGCTGAACGGCGAGTACGAGAGCAGCGAAGAGGACATGGCCGCGGCGAAGACGCTCTTCTCGACCCACGGATGGCCGGTCGAGGAAACCGATTACCTCGCACTGCTGGCCGAATCGCTCGTCGCCTCCGCACGGCTGCAGCCGACTCGACTGGCGGAAGTCTCGCGGGCCTTGCATGAGACACGGCCCGACGATCCGTACTGGCAGTACTCGGCGTCCGCCATCGACGTCATGCGCGGACTCCTCGAACGGGATTACTCCGGAGCTCTCGCCGAGACCTGGCAGCTCACGTACGGATCCCCCCGCCACCGCAGCCACCGCATGATCCGCGACTTCCTGGTCTGCATCCGCTCCGACATCCTCGTGGCGCGCAGCGAGTACCGCGAAGCTCTGGCCGTCCTGTCGACAGCGCAGACGCGACCGGGCCACGGGATCTGCTTTCACATGCAGCGCGCCGCAGCTCTGCTCCTGCTCGGGAGAGAGCGCGAACTTCTCGCCGAGACGGACGGGTGTCTCGCCGACGAGGGCAATCACTGCCTCCGCACCCTCACCCCGACGCTCTTACGTCGCGCGATCGCTTTCGCCCGAGTGGGAAGCGCGCGTCGTGCCGAGCAGAGCATGGAGGCTGCTCTTCTGCTGATCTCCCAGACCGGCGGATCGATCACGCCGTTCATCATGCTGCCCCTCGACGAGACGCTGGCTCTGTTCGACATCGTGGTGAGCACTCGCCCCGAGCTGGCTCCGGTCGTCGCCGGCATCCAGGAGTTCCTGCCCGCCGTCGCCGCTCCGGCGGTACCCGCCGGAGAGATCGTCGGCTTCACCCCCGCCGAGAGGGAACTGGCTGCGCTGTTGTCGTCCGAGCGCAACCTGACGGATATCGCTCGAGAGCGGGGAGTATCTCTCAACACCGTCAAGAGCCAGGTGCGCTCCATCTACGGCAAGCTCGGCGTGAGCGGGCGCGCGGAGGCCGTCGAGGAACTGCTCAGGCGCGGGTTCTGACACCCCGCCGCGGGCGGGAGGAACGCCGAAGGGCGGGGCTCCTGTCGGAACCCCGCCCTTCGGACAGGTGTCTGGTGCTTACCAGGACGACTTGGTCACACCGGGCAGCTCGCCACGGTGTGCCATGTCACGGAAGCGGACGCGCGAGACGCCGAACTTCGTGAGGACACCACGGGGGCGGCCGTCGATGACGTCGCGGCTGCGCACGCGCGCGGGCGACGCGTTGCGGGGGAGCTTCTGCAGGCCCACGCGGGCGGCCTCGCGGGCCTCGTCGGTCGCGTTGGGGTCGACCAGGGTCTTCTTCAGCTCGGCGCGCTTCGCGGCGTAGCGCTCGACGACGACCTTGCGCTGCTCGTTGCGCGCGATCTTGCTCTTCTTAGCCATGTGCTTAGCGCTCCTCTCGGAAGTCGACGTGCTTACGGACCACGGGGTCGTACTTCTTCAGCACGATGCGGTCGGGGTTGTTGCGGCGGTTCTTGCGCGTCACGTAGGTGTACCCCGTGCCGGCGGTCGAACGCAGCTTGATGATCGGACGAACGTCCTGAGCCTTCTTCGCCATTACAGCTTCACGCCCTTCGCCTGCAGGTCACGAACGACGGCTTCGATACCGCGCGCGTCGATGACCTTGATGCCCTTCGCCGAGACGTTGAGCTTGATGTTGCGACCCAGCGACGGAACGAAGTAGGTCTTCTTCTGCACGTTCGGGTCGAAGCGGCGCTTCGTCCGGCGGTGCGAGTGCGAGATGTTGTGACCGAAGCCGGGAACCGCTCCAGTCACCTGGCACACTGCTGCCATGGTGATGTCTCCTTCTGTACCGTGACACCGGACGGTGCCACCCAAGATCCCTTGTCTGCACCCCGTCTGAGCACGACGGAAAGCCGGGATCAGGAGGAGGGATGCGAACTGCGTGCTGGAGTGCGCGCAGACAAGGGGTCAGTCTAGCACGGTCGGCGTGTCGACTTGACTCCCCGCCGCCTCCGCGGCGCCGCGCCCCCAGCGGAACGCCGACACCGTGGCATCCCCTTCGATCCAGAAGCGCCAGGGGAACGCCGCGGTGCCGGCGATCCCCGCCACCCCCACGCGCGGTCCCGTCGCGACGGCGCCGACCGGCTCGTCCGGCCATCGCAGCCGAGCCCGTGCGCCCGCGCGCACCTCGCCCGTCACGAGGTCGATCCCGTCGTGTCGCGGATGGCGCAGCCCCACCGCGTCGCCCAGACGACCCGGCCCGCGCGCGAGATCGCGCCCCGCACGCACGGCGCCCCGTCGTTCGAGACGGCGCCGTTCGGCGATGTCCGCCCCCTCGACGATCTCGCCTCCGCGCAGGAGTACCCCACCCGCCACCCCTGCCGGGCCGCACACGACGTTGACGCAGGAATGGATGCCGTGGCTCAGGTAGACGTACAGATGACCGGGCTCGCCCCACATCGTCGCGTTGCGCGCCGTGGGACCCATGCGCGCGTGAGAACCCGGGTCGGGCCGGTCGCCCGTGCCGAGTCCGTGGTACGCCTCCACTTCGGTGAGGCGGACGGCGACCCGTTCCCCCTCGACCTCGGTCTCGAGCACGGCGCCGAGCAGCAGCGGCGCGACCTCCACCGGCAGGGCCGAGAGATCGCTCCGGGTCGCGAAACGCGTCATCCCGGAGGAACCTGGCACCACGACAGGTCGAAGCCCTGCAACGCGACGAGCTCCTGACCGGTGTCGAGCTCGACGAGGTGCGTCAGGAGCTTGCCGGGGAGGGGCAGCTGGTAGCGGTCGAAGGGATTGCTCACGGCCTGAGGGGCCACCAGCACCGCCGCGTAGCGCCCACTCGGAGAGACGCACGTCTGCAGCACGGTGTCGGTCCCGGGGACGTCGAGAAGCTTCCGCACCGATCCGTCGGTGTCCACGTGGCCGACGATGGTCGACCGGTACGCCCCGTCGGGGCCGATGTCGGCGAAGGAGCGGACGGTTCCGGCGCCGAGTCCGGGAACCGGCGTCGCACGTCCCGGCGTCCCGGGAGGATCCACGGGTTGCACCAGTTCCTGCTCCGACCCGTCGGTGAGGTTGATCTCGCGCACCCCTTCGATGCGCTCGACGATCGCCACCGATGACCCCCGCGCGATGCCGTCGATCGCCACCGCGCTTCCGAGCGGGGCGGCGTTCCCGCCCACCGCGTCGGTCAGCAGGAGACGCGAGTCGAAGGTGAGCACGAGCATGCTGTCGGTGTCGGGCACGAAACGCCAGTCGGCGATCCGGACGTCTCCGCCGTTGAGCCCCACCTCGACCGGGGCGTCCCCGGTCGCGGCCGACGCCGTGAAGAGGCGGCTCTCGCGCCCGCCCGCGGCGCCGAGGGTGGCATCCGAGAAAGTGAATCCGAACCGCTCGCCCCTGTCGGCGGATTGAAGGTTCGAGACGAAGCCGGGGCCGGGGAGCGTCACGTCCCGCGGGTTGTTGCCGTCCAGGTCGGTCACGATCACGCGGGCGTCGTCGCCGTCGCGCGTCGAGATGACGAGGTGATTCGCGGTCGTCCGGAAGTCTTCGATGTGGGGGTCCGTGAACACCGGGAGCCCGGCCTTCCCCTCGAGGTCCGTGCGGAAGATCGTGTCGCCCTCGGGGGTGCCACGCTGCATCAGGTAGGCCTGCAGGGGCGGCGTGCGGAACGTCTCGGTGAGGGTCGACCCGGGGCCGGCGCCGAGCCCCTTCACGTCGCTCACGGTGACGGTGTAGTCGGAGTCGTCGCGCAGCGGCAGGGTGAATCGAATCCCCACGCTGCGCCCCGACGTGTCGACGGTGAAGGGCGTGGCAGGGTCGACCTGGACCTGCGACGCGTCGACCTTCTCGAGCGACTGCGTCGTGGTGAGGATGACCCGGGATCCGGATGCCGCGATCCCGGCCGCCGGGTCGACCTGCACATCCGTCACGCGGGGCCCCTGCGCGACGGCGACCACACCTCCGACACCGCCCACGAGCACGAGGGCGAGCATCACCGCGCCGAAAGCGAGAAGGTACCCGCGACCCTGTCGTCGTCGCGCGCGTGCCCGACGAGAGTCGGCACCGCCCCGGCGCCGCGCCTCAATACTCATACGGGTCCGCCGGCTCGTCGATCGCCGCGACCTGCTCGGCGTGAACCTCGAGTTTGCCGTCGCCGCTGGATCGCACCGTGCCCGTGACCGTGACCCACTGCCCGCTCGCCGGCGCATCCCCCGTCGCGGCGATCGGGAGGCGCGCTGTCTGCGCGTCGATCACGCAGTGCGTGATCACCAGTCGCGTGAGGTCGAAGGTCGCACCGTCGCCGCCCGGCGTGATGAACCCGGTGAGGGTGACCGGTTTGCCGTCGAAGGTCTCGGGGTTGGTCGCGTGCGCGAAGACCGCCGACCAGTCGCCCACACCGAACTTCGAGGTGTCGCCGGACGCGGCCAGAGTGATCACGTCGGACCCGGCGAAGAGGGGCGCGGCGCCCACGTCGCGCGAGACGGCGAGCTCGGTCGACAGCGAGGCCGCGGGGGTGAGAAGCACGGCGACCACGGCGGTCGAGGCGAGAACGCCGCCCGTGAACGCGGCGATGCCGGCAGGCGTCAGACGCGGGCGGGCCGCGAGGTGGTCGTGCGCGGCGTGGTCGTGAGCGTCGGCGGGGTCGCTGTGCGTGTGATCGGCATGCGCGAACGCCTCGCGACGCGCGGACGCCGCCGCGGGCGCGTGGCCGTGCTCGTGGTCGTGCCCGTGATCGGCCTCCGCCCCGAGCGGGAGGGCGAACGACGCGATCGCACCGATGAGCGCGACGATCGACATCCCGACGGCGAACCACGCCGAATCCGGGTTGATGTAGAGCGACATCCGCCCCGTGACCCACAGGGTGATCGTCGTGATCGACAGACACGCCGTGAGGCCCACTCCGAGCCAGCGGGTGGCGAGGGCACCGGTTTTAGACAAGGAGGTTCACCACCGTTCCGAGCGAGAAGGCGAACAGCACGACGACCACTGTCATCCCCACGAGTACGCGGGTGGAGAACGTCGTGCGCAGCAGCGCCATCATCTTGAGGTCGATGATCGGCCCCACCACGAGGAAGGCGACGATCGAGCCCGGGGTGAACGTCGACGCGAACGACAGGGCGAAGAAGGCGTCGACGTTCGAGCACAGCGAGACCACGATCGCGAGGGCCATCATCGCGGCGATCGACAGCGCCGGGTCCGACCCGATCGCCAGCAGCGCGCTCCGCGGGATGAGCACCTGCACCGCACCCGCCAGCAGCGAGCCGATGATGAGCGCCGGCATGACCGAGCGCAGTTCGACGACGAGCTGCGCGAGCGTGCGCCGACCGCGGTCGCCGCGCTCCTGGACCACGATCTCGCACGTCTCGAGGAACCGCTCGGTGAGCAGCTTGTCGGGATCCGGATGCCGGCTGTACAGCCAGCCGATCAGGTTGGCGACCAGGAAGCCGCCGACGAGGCGCGCCACGAGGATGCCATCGCTGAAGCCGAACGCGGCGTGCGTGCTGATGATCACGATCGGGTTCACGATCGGGGCCGCGACCAGGAAGGTGAGGGTGTCGGAGACACCGAAGCCGCGCATGAGCAGACCACGGGCGAAGGGCACGTTCCCGCACTCGCACACGGGGATGAACATGCCCAGAAGGGAGAGCACCGCTCGGCGCGCCCACGGCGCGCGCGGCATCCATCTCTCGATCGCCCCCGGGGGCACCCACACCTGCACGATGATCGAGAGCACCACGCCGAGGACGACGAAGGGCAGCGACTCGATCAGCACGCTGAGGGCGAGCGTCAGCCCGTCCTGCGCGCGGGTGGGCAGCGGCTGGGAGAAGAACGTCGGGGCGAAGACGTCGACGAAGAAGAGCGCCGCGACCACGACGACACCCAGGCCGAGAGCGACGAGAGTGCGGGAGGCGCCGGTGCGCTGCGGCGACGGCGTCGCGGTGCGACTACTCGTCGCCACGCTCACGGGCCCGCGCGCGGGCGCAGTCGGCGCAGATGCCGAAGATGTCGACCACGTGCTCGGCCTCGGTGAAGCCGTGCTGCGCGGCGGTTCGCTGGGCCCACTCCTCGACGTCGGTCGCGGCGATCTCGACGGCGACGCCGCACGAACGGCAGATCAGGTGGTGGTGGTGACCGCGGGTCTCACACGCGCGGAAGAGGTTCTCGCCCTCGGGGCTCTGCAGGGAGTCCGCGTCACCCTGGGCGGCCATCCCCGCGAGGGTGCGGTAGACGGTGGCCAGGCCGATGCCGGTGTTCTCATCGCGCAGGGTCGCGTGGAGCGCTTGGGCGCTGACGAAGCCGCCCGCACCGGACAGGGCTTCGCGCACCCGTTCTCGCTGCCACGTGTTGCGCTGGACCATGGCCCCGAGTTTAGCCAGGTGACCGGTGAATCGGCTGGGCGCTCTACGCGGCTCGCGTCGTCCGGTCCCGGCGGGCGCCGATCACGCGGCACACGAGGTAGATGAGGAACGAGATCGAGGTGATGTAGGGGCTGACCGGGAGGGTCCCCGCCACCGCGAGCAGCACGCCGCCCACCGCGGACACGAACCCGAACAGCGCCGCGAGCACCGGGACCGACAGGGGTCCGGAGGACACCCGCATGGCGGCTGCGGCCGGAGTGACCAGCAGGGCCATCACGAGGAGCGCCCCGATGATGTGGACCGCCACGGCGACGATCAGTCCCAGCAGCAGCATGAACATGAGCGAGACAGCGGTGGTGTTCACTCCCCGGGCGGCCGCCGACTGCGGGTCGAGCGAGTCGAACCGCAGAGGGCGCCAGATCAGCAGCAGGGCGACCAGCACGACCGCCCCGATCGCGACGAGCCACCCGAGCTGTCCGCTCTGAACCGACACGATCTGCCCGGTGAGCAGGCTGAACCGGGTGGCGCTGCGTCCGTTGTACAGCGACAGCGCCAGGATGCCGACACCCAGACCGAACGGCATGAGCACACCGATGATCGAGTTGCGGTCTCGGGCACGCGCGCCGAGGACGCCGATCAACGCCGCCGCGATCAACGAACCCACGATCGAGCCCGAGACCACGTCGGCGCCGATCAGCAGGGCGACGGCGGCCCCCGCGAACGACAGCTCGCTGATGCCGTGCACCGCGAAGGCCATGTCGCGTTGCATCACGAACACGCCGATCAGACCGCCGACGAGCCCCAGGACGGCCCCCGCGTAGACGGAGTTCTGCACCAGCTCGAGGATCGCCCCGTATTGGCTCACGCCCCCGAAGAGGGCATTGCCGACGTCGGACCAGTTCATGCGTGATCCTCGTCGTGGTGATGGTGGTGGGCCTCATCGGCATCCGGGGCTCCGACGACGATGAGCTGTCCGCCGGCGCGCACCACGTAGACGGGGGCACCGTAGAGAGCGCTCAGAGTTTCCGTCGTCAGCACCTCGTCGGGCGCGCCGAGGGTGAAGCGACCGTTCGCGATGTAGAGGATGCGGTCGACGCGCGTGAGCACCGGATTGATGTCGTGGGTGACGAGCAGGACGGCCGCGTCGCGCTCACGGCGGTGCCGGTCGATGAGCCGGACGACGGCCTGCTGGTTCGCGAGGTCGAGACTTGTGAGCGGCTCGTCGCAGAGCAGGAGGGCGGGGTCGTCGGCGAGGGCCTGACCCACGCGCAGGCGCTGCTGCTCGCCGCCCGAGAGGAGCCCCACGGGCCGATCGCCGAAAGCGGTGGCTCCGACGGCCGCCAGGAGCTCGTCGATGCGCGCGCGGTCCTTCTTGCGCGAGAGCGGGAGACCGAGACGGTGGCCGTCGACCCCGAGCCCGACGATGTCGCGACCGCGCAGGGGCGTTTCGCGCGGGAGCGGGCGCTGCTGCGGGATGTAGCCGATGTGGCGGTTGCCGGCTCGGCGCACGGGTTCGCCGAGCGCCTCGATCGACCCGGTGCTCAAGCGCTCGAGGCCGAGGATCGCACGCAGGAGCGTGGTCTTCCCGGAACCACTGGGGCCGAGCACCGCGACGAGCTCGCCGGGCTCGACCTCGAGGTCGAGCCCGGCCCAGAGCTCTCGTCCGCCCCGCTCGAGGGCGGCGCCGTGGATGCGCAGCGGTGCCGCTGCGCTCACGCGGCCAGCGCGTCGCTCAGCGCTGTGATGTTGCTCTGCATCCACGAGATGTAAGTCTGACCCTCGGGGAGCGTTTCCGTGAACTCGATCACCGGGATGTTCTTCGACTTCGCTTCGTCCTGGACCTTCGTCACCTCGGCACCGCCGGTCTGCGGGTTGACGATCATGACCTTGATCTGGCCGGAATCGAGCAGCTGGAGGGATTCGAGGAGGGTGGCCGGAGGTACGTCCTGACCCTCTTCGACCGACTCGCTGAACTCGTTGGGGGTGGCGTTGTCGAGGCCGGCCGCGGTCGTCAGGTACAGCGGCACGGGCTCGGTCACGAAGATCTTCGCTCCGGCATCCTTCGCCTTGATCTGGCCGAGCGAGTCCTCGAGACCGGCGATCTGCTGGGTGAACGCGTCGGCGTTGGCGGTGAAGTCCGCCACGTGGTCGGGAGACAGCTTCCCGAGCTCGCCGGCGATCGCCTCGGTGAGGTCTTCGATGGTGTGCGGGTCGTACCAGACGTGCTCGTTGAAGCCCTCGATGTGGTCGTGGCCGTCGCCGTCCGCGTGGTCGTGGCCGTCGCCGCTCTCGCTCGGCGCAGGCGAGGCTCCGTCGCTGTGCGACTCGGCTCCCGGGTAGTCGTGGTTGTAATCGACCGCCGTGATGACGGGAGCGGTCGTCCCGCTGGCCTGGATGAGTCCGTCCATGAACGAGTCGTACCCCGCCCCGTTCTCGATCACGAGGCCCGCGTTCTTCAGAGTGAGCTGGTCCTGCGCGCTCGCCTCGTACTCGTGCGGGTCCTGCGTCGGCGAGGTGATGATCGACGTCACGTCGACGAAGTCGCCGCCGATCGCCTCGGCGATCGATCCGTACACGTCGGTGGATGCCACGACGGCCACCTTGCCGTCCGCGGTCGCGGTCGTATCGGCCGAGGGCGACGCGCCGGCGCAGCCGGCGAGAGCGAGCGCGGAGGCCGCACCGAGGACGAGAGGGGCGAGGAGGCGTCGGGTCATGACATTCACTCTAAAGCGAGTGATAACCGTTCTCAAACTCACCTCTAGAGGGTGCCGACGCGGTGTGCGGGGTGGCATCCGCAAGGACGGCGGCAGGAAACGGCGACCTCGCGAGCGCACCTCACCGCCGGAGAATGCGATGCGCGAGCGCGTTGCCGAGCAGCTGACCGGCCTGCACGATGACCACGATGATCGCCACCGTCACCCAAGTCGCTTGCGCGTTGAACTGCTGGTAGCCGTAGATGATCGCGAAGTTTCCGAGGCCGCCGCCGCCGATGTAGCCCGCCATGGCCGACATGTCGACGACGGCGATGAACATGAAGGTGTAGCCGAGGATGAGCGGCGCCAGCGCCTCCGGGATCACCACGCCGAACAGGACGCCGATTCGTCGCGCACCGACCGCGCGGGCGGCCTCGACGGTGCCCGGGTCGACGGCGACGAGGTTCTGCTCGACGACGCGGGCGATCACGACGGTGGCCATGATCGTGATCGGCACGATCGCGGCATCCGTCCCCAGGGTGGTCCCCGTCACCGCGCGCGTGACCGGGGCCACGGCGGTGAGGAAGATGATGAACGGGATCGGCCGGATGAGGTTGATCACGAGGTTCGCGACGAAGAAGACCACGCGGTTCTCGAAGAGGTTACCCGGCCGCGTGGCGTACAGCAGGGCGCCGATGATCAGCCCCGCGACGCCCGCGATGAGCAGCGAGACGGCGACCATGTAGACGGTCTCGCCGATCGACTGCAGCAGCACCGGGGTGAGGGTGTCCCACTTGTTCACGCGCGCACCTCCCTCGCCGGCAGCACGACGTCGGTGTGCGCCGCGAGGTCGGCGACGATCGCGTCGATGTCGTCGGCGTGCACGCGGTACGTGAGCGTGCCGAGCTGGCGTCCGAGCACGTCGGTGACGCCGCCGTAGACGACCGAGTGGCGGGCGCCGTGGCGGTGGAACACCTCCGACACGTCTTCGCTCGTGAACTCGTTCACCTCGACGCTGACGAGCTCGCCCCCGCCCGCGGCGAGCGCCGACAGCGCCTCGCCCCCCGGCACGCCCTGGGTCACCGCGGCGACGAACCGCTTCGTGAGCTCGGCGCGGGGGTGCGCGAAGACGCGGTACGTGTCGCCGCTGTCGACGACACGGCCCCCGTCCATCACGATGACCTGATCGCACAGCTCGTGCACGATCGAGATCTGATGCGTGATGACGACGATGGTGATGCCGAGGCGACGGTTGACCTCACGGAGCAGGTCGAGCACCTCGGCGGTCGTCTGCGGGTCGAGGGCGCTCGTCGCCTCGTCGGCGAGGAGGATGCGCGGGTCGGTCGCGATCGCCCGCGCGATGCCCACGCGCTGCTTCTGCCCGCCCGACAGCCGCCGCGGGTACTGCCGCGCCTTGTCGCCGATCCCGACGAAATCGAGCAGCTCGGCGACGCGCTTGTCGCGGTCGGCCTTCTTCCAGCCCGCCACCTTCAGCGGATAGGCGACGTTGGCGGCGACCGTCCGCGAGGAGAAGAGGTTGAACTGCTGGAAGATCATGCCGACGCGGCGGCGCAGGTCGCGGAGCGTCGCCTCACCGGCATCCCCCACGTTCACGCCCAGCACTTCGACGGTGCCCGATGTCGGCTTCTCGAGGCCGTTCAACAGGCGTACGAGAGTCGATTTGCCCGCCCCGGAGTAGCCGATGACACCGACGATCGAGCCCTCCTCCACCATCAGCGACACGTCGTCGACGGCGGTGGAGGAGGTGCGGCGATCGGTGCGGAAGCTCTTGGTGACGCCCCGCAGCTCGATGACCGCGGTCATCCCTTCTGGGCCTTGAGGGCGTCTTCGAGGCTGGTCAGCTCGTCCTGCAACTGCGCGCCGGTCCACTCCGTCTTGAACTGGAGGTTGCCCTGGTTGAGCTCGGTCACCGCGGCCTCGACCTCGGGCGAGTGGTAGGCCTCGACGAGCTTCGCCCAGCGCGGGTCGTCCTTCTTGTCGTCGCGGGTGACGAAGGCGTTGATGTAGGGCGCGAGCTGCGGGTTGTTCAGGTCTTCCTTGAAGATGATGAGCTCGTCGCCGAGCCCGCCCTTCTGGGCCTGCGTGTTGTTGACGATCGCGGCCTGGGCGCTCCCGTCCCTGAGAGCGGTCACGGTCTGGTTGGTGTCGACCGGAAGCAGCTCGACCTTGCTCGTGACGATGTCGGCCGGGGTCGACAGCGCGGTGCCGCCGTCCTTCAGCGTGAGGAGACCGGCCGTCTGCAGGTTGAGCAGGCCGCGGGCGAGGTTGGTCGGGTTGTTCGGGATCGCGACCTTGGCACCCTCGGGCAGGTCCTTCACGTCTTTGTACTGCTCCGAGTACAGCGCGAGCGGGTACACGGCGGTGGCGCCGACGGGCACGAGCGAGCCGTTGTTCTCGACGTTGAACTGCGACAGGTAGATGAGGTGCTGGAAGAGGTTCACGTCGAGCTCGCCGTCCTGCACGCCCTGGTTGAGCTGCACGCCGTCGTTGATCGTGCGCACCTCGAGGTCGATGCCTTCGCCTGCGAGCTTCTGCTTCAGCACCGTCCAGTGCGCCTCATTGCCGTCGTCGGCACCGAGGACGATGCGCGAGGAGTCGCCTGCGGATGCCGCTCCCCCGGCGCACCCGGTGAGGGTCAGGAGAAGGGCTGCGGTGCTCGCGCCGAGGATCGTGGCCAGGCGCGTGGTGGTGCGTGAAGTCATGACTCCACGTGAACATGCGCAGAGCGGATGCCAAAGTCGGGGCGTTACGGGCGGTCACAAGTCGTCACGCGGTGTCATGCCGGAACAACCGGCTCAGCCCCCTCGCCGGATCGCGCTCAGAAGCCGCGCGACGACCCGCCCCCTCCGAGCCGCAGATAGCCTGGGGAACGATGTCACGGGACGAGAACGCGCGAAGAAGACTCACCCGGATGCCGCCCCAGGGGGCGGTCGTCGCCGTCCTGGCCCTCGCGGGATTGTGCTCGTCGTTCATGTTCACCCTCGTGGTGCCCATTCAGTCGCAGCTTCCGACGCTGCTGAACGCCTCCCGCGACGACACCGCCTGGGTCGTGACCTCCACGCTGCTCGCGGCGGCCGTCTTCACGCCGATCGCCGGCCGGCTGGGCGACATGTACGGCAAACGCCGCATGGTGCTGGTGCTCCTCGCCGTGATGATCGCCGGGTCGGTGATCGCTGCCGTTTCGGGCGGCATCATCGGCCTGATCATCGGCCGCGCGCTGCAGGGCGCGGTGGTGGGCGTGGTCCCTCTCGGCATCTCGATCATGCGCGACGTGCTGCACGAGAACCGCGTCGACAGCGCGATCGCGCTGATGAGCGCGACGCTCGGGGTGGGCGGCGCCCTGGGCCTGCCCATCAGCGCCCTCGTGGCCGAGAACACCGACTGGCACTGGCTGTTCTGGATCGCGGGCGGGCTCGGCGCCGTCGTCTTCGCGCTCGTTGTGTGGATCGTTCCCGTGAGCGTGCTGCGCACGGCGGGGCGCTTCGACTACCTCGGAGCCGTGGGGCTCGCGATCGGCCTGATCGGCGTCCTTCTGGCCGTCTCGCGCGGCAACACCTGGGGCTGGACGTCGCCGCTCACTCTCGGCCTCGCCGGAGGCGGCATCCTGATCCTCCTCGTCTGGGGCTGGTACGAGCTGCGCGTCGAGAACCCCCTCCTCGACCTTCGGGTCGCCGCGCGCCGCCCCGTCCTGCTCACCAACCTCGCCTCGGTCGCGATGGGCTTCGCCCTGTTCACCTCGAACGTCGCCTACCCGCAGATGCTCGAGCTGCCGCTCGCGACGGGTGTGGGCCTCGGGCTGTCACTGCTGGCCGCGAGCCTCGTGGTCATGCCCTCCGGGCTCGTGATGATGGTGCTCTCCCCCATCTCGGGCAACCTCGCCCGCACGATCGGCCCCCGAGTGCTGCTCGTCGCCGGGTCGATCTCGCTGATCCTCGCGTACGGCTTCAGCCTCTTCTTCTCCACCGAGGTGTGGCACTTCGTCGTCGCCAACATCCTCATCGGCTTCGGTATCGGCTTCGGCTACGCCGCCATGCCGATGCTCATCATGCGCGCCGTCCCACCCAGCGAGACCGGCGCGTCGAACGGGCTCAACGCCCTCGCCCGGTCCCTCGGCACGAGCACGGCGGCCGCAATCGTCGGTGTCGTCCTCGCGACGCTCTCGACCGGCGACGGCGACACGCGCATCCCCACGGCCGAGGCGTTCCACGTGTCGTTCCTGCTGGGAATCGGTGCCGCGGCCGTCGCGCTCGTGCTGGCGCTTCTCATCCCGACGCGCGAGAACCCGAGCGGGAGGCGCGCTTCGCTGCCCGAATGACCCCTACGCCCCGCGCTCCTCGTTGATGGAGTTCGCCCCGTCGACGACGAGCAGCTGACCCGTGATGTACGACGCTCCCCGGCTCGCGAGGAAGGCCACCGCAGCCGCGACTTCGAGAGGGGTCCCCGATCGCCCGACGGGCGTCGCGCGCCCCATCGCGATCTCGTGCTCGCTCGACGACGGCGTCGCGATCCACCCGGGCGCCACCGCGTTGACGGTGATCCCGGATGCCGCGACGTCGACCGCCGCGCCCCGGGTGAGCCCGAGCATGCCGGCCTTCGCCGCGTGGTACGCCACGTCACCGGTGTACGCCATGACGGGCCCGGAGAGGGATGCCATGTTCACGACGCGCCCGTATCCGGCCGCGCGCATCGCGGGGACGACGGCGCGCGTCATGCGCAGGGCGGTGGTGAGGTTCCGGTCCAGCGAGGTCAGCCACTGGTCGATCGTGATGTCGTCGATCGCGGCGGGCGAGTCCGCCTGAGAGACCGAGGTCATGCCGGCGTTGTTGACGAGGACCGTCGGCTCGCCGAACGCTTCTCGCGCCGTTCGGAGTACGGCATCCACCCCGTCCTGCACCGTCAGGTCGGCGGCCACGCCCCGAGCGTCGATGCCCGCCGCGCGGAGGTCGGCGACCCTCTCCTGGATGCGCTCGGTGGTCGAGGTGACGACCACGCGCATGCCCGCCTGACCGAGCAGGAGCGCGGTCGCGGCGCCGATGCCGTCGGCGCTTCCGGTGCCCGTGACGATGGCGATGTCGGGGGAGTCGGACATGGGGGCTCTCTTTCCCGGACGGGCGATGGAGGGGCGATGCCTAGTGAATGCGCTTCACTATATCGGCGTCGCCCGCCACCACGCCGCGTTCATGGCGCACGTCGCCCTCGGAGCGATGACGCGACAAGACGAATGCGGCGCCGTCGAAGTATCGGCGAACGCTGTCGCCTCCGGGCTGCCAGGATCACGATATGGAAGCCGGTCGCCCCGCAGAAACCCCCGTAGGAGCCTGGACTCCGCCGCCCTGGGGCGAGAGCACCCGCGCTCTGGCGTTGCTCAACGTCTTCGGCGGAGGCGCGGTCGTCGGCGTCGGGGCGGCAGCGTCACTCTGGGGGATGTGGACGGAGTACGACGGGGTGCTCACGCTCATCGGGATGGTCATCCTGCCGATCATCGTGGCCATCCCGTCGGCTCTGATCGGCCTGGTGATCGGGTTGCCGGTCCGGCTCGTCCCGCCGATTCGGCGGTGGTGGCTGTCGCACGGCGAGTACACGCTGATCGGCGCCGTGGGAGGTTTCATCGTCCTGATCGTCGGTGTGGTTCTCGCCCGGGCGGGAGCAGAAGCAGGTTCGCCGGGCGTGGACGGCTGGCAGTTCCTCGTCTCAGGATGGGCCGTGTTCTGCCTCAGCACGATGCACTTCGTGTGGCCCCGACGTTGGCTGCGGCCAGCCGGTGCTCGCGAGAGTCTCCCGTCCCTCAGTCCAGCAGCAGCGCCGGCTCCTCCAGAACGGATGCCACGTCCGCGATGAACCGCGAGATCCCGTCTCCGTCGACCACGCGGTGATCGAACGAACCCGACACAGTGGTCACCCAGCGCGGGCGCACCTCGCCGTCGACGACCCAGGGCTTCTGCCGGATCGCGCCGAGGGCGATGATGCCGGCCTCGCCGGGGTTGATGATCGGGGTGCCGGCATCCACGCCGAACACGCCGATGTTCGTGATCGTGAACGTGCCGCCGGTCTGGTCGGCGGGGCTGGTCTTGCCCTCGCGCGCGGTGAGGGTGAGGTGCTCAAGCGCCTTGGCGAGCTCGCGCGTGTTCATCGCCTGCGCGTCCTTGATGTTCGGCACGAGCAGGCCGCGGGGGGTCGCGGCGGCGATGCCGAGGTTGACGTAGTGACGCACCGAGATCTGCGCGCCGTCCTCGGTGTCGACCCAGGCGGCGTTGATCATCGGCGTGCGGCGCAGCGCCCAGATCACGGCACGCGCCATGATCAGCAGCGGCGAGATCTTCACGTCGGCGAAGTCGGGTGAGGCCTTCAGGCGCTTGACGAGCTCCATCGTGCGCGACGCGTCGACATCGACCCACACCGACACGTGCGGGGCCGAGTACGCACTCGAGGTCATCGCGTTGGCGGTGGCCTTGCGGACGCCGCGGACAGGGATCGACTCCTCGCGGGCATCGGCGGCCGGGGCGGGGGCGGATGCCACGGGCGCGGGCGCCGCGGGAGCGGCGACCGGGATCGTCTCCTCGCGCACGGTGCCCCACTCGGGCGTCTCGATGTTGCGGAAGACGCTCGCCTGCTCGGCGTGCTTCACGACGTCGTCGCGGGTGACCTCGCCCGCGGGGCCGCTGGGCGTCACGGCCGACAGATCGACCCCGAGGTCGCGCGCGAGCTTGCGGATCGGGGGCTTGGCGACGACACCGACCGATGCCTTCACCGGGCGCTCGGCGGGCTTGCGCCGCCGCGACGACACGGCGCCACCGGTGCCGTAGCCGACGAGCACGGCCCCGCCGGGGTCGCTGGGCTCCGGAACGGTGACGGGCTCGGCCGGCGCCGGGGCGGCGGCATCCGCTGCTCCGATCGTGATGATCGGCGCTCCGACCTCGACCGTGGAGCCCTCGGATGCCAGCAGCTCGCCGACCGTGCCGGAGTACGGCGACGGCAGCTCGACGAGCGACTTGGCGGTCTCGATCTCGACGATCACGTCGTTGACGGCGACGGTGTCACCCGGGGCGACGCGCCACTGCACGATCTCGGCCTCGGTGAGGCCTTCTCCGACGTCGGGGAGGACGAAGGTCTGCTCGGTCACGGTGGTGTCCTTTGCTCGCGAGACGTCATTCCGCTGACGAAACGGTGACGGGCTGTCGCGGTTTCGTCAGCGAGATGCAGTCTCGCGGTTCATGGCGGGGAGAGGAAGAGCGGGTCAGTACGCGAGAGACCGGTCGACGGCCTCGAGGATGCGGTCGGCGTCGGGCAGGTACGTGCCCTCGAGCTTCGCGGGCGGGAAGGGCACATCGAACCCCGACACGCGCAGCACCGGCGCCTCGAGCGCGAAGAACGCCTTCTCCATGACGGTCGCGGCGATCTCGGAGCCGAGCGAGGTGAAGCCCGGCGCCTCCTGCGCGTAGACCATGCGGCCGGTGCGGCGCACCGAGTCGAGCAGCGGACCGTAGTCGACCGGCGACAGCGAGCGCAGGTCGATGACCTCACAGCTCGTCCCCTCGCTCTCGGCCAGCGCCGCCGCCTGCAGCAGGGTCGTGACCATCGCGCCGTGGCCGACGAGGGTCACGTCGGTGCCGCGGCGGACGATGCGGCTCGCGTGCAGCGGAAGGGCGGGAGCTTCGAGGTCGACCTCGCCCTTCTGCCAGTACTTGGCCTTGGGCTCGAGGAAGACGACCGGGTCGGGCGAATCGATCGCCTGCTGGATCATCCAGTAGGCGTCGTTCGCGTTCGAGGGGCTGACCACGCGCAGACCCGCGGTGTGCGTGAAGTACGCCTCGGGGCTCTCCTGGTGGTGCTCGACCGCGCCGATGTGTCCGCCGTAGGGGATGCGGATGACGACGGGCATGCGCACCGCACCCTCGTGGCGGTTCGTGATCTTCGCCAGCTGCGAGGTGATCTGGTCGAAGGCGGGGAAGACGAAGCCGTCGAACTGGATCTCGAGCACGGGGCGGAAGCCGCCCATCGCGAGACCGATCGCGGTGCCGACGATCCCCGACTCGGCCAGGGGCGAGTCGATGACGCGCCGGGGACCGAAGTCCTTCTGCAGGCCCTCGGTCACGCGGAACACGCCGCCGAGCGGGCCGATGTCCTCGCCCATGAGCAGGACGCGGTCGTTCGTCTCGAGCGCGCGGCGCAGGCCCGCGTTCAGCGCGCGACTGATCGGGAGGTTCTCGGTCACTGCGCGCCCCCTTCCATCGACGCTTCGTAGTCGTCGAGCCAGCGCTGCTCCTCGGCGATCAGCGCGTGGGCCTCGGAGTAGACGCTCTCGAACATGTGCGCCCGCGGAATCGAGCCGAGCTCGTTGGTGCGCACGCGCACGTCGTCGGCGAGCGCGCGGCCCTCGGCATCCGCGTCATCGAAGAACTGCTGCGAGGCGCCGCGTCCCTCGAGGTACGCGCGCATGCGGGCGATCGGGTCGCGACCGGCCCACGCCTTCTCTTCGTCGGACGTGCGGTACTTCGTGGGGTCGTCGCTGGTGGTGTGCGCGCCCATGCGGTAGGTCATCGCCTCGATCGCGCGGGGGCCGAAGCCTGCGCGCGCCTCGTCGAGGGCGGTCTTCGACACGGCGTAGCTGGCGAGCACGTCGTTGCCGTCGACCTGGAGGCTCGGGATGCCGTACCCCTCGCCGCGCTTGTACAGCGGCGAGCGCGACTGCGTCGCGACGGGCACCGAGATCGCCCACTGGTTGTTCTGCAGGAAGAAGACCTCGGGGGTCTGGAAGCTCGCGGCGAAGACCATCGCCTCGTGCACGTCGCCCTGGCTCGAGGCGCCGTCGCCGTAGTAGACGATGACGGCCTCGTCGCGCTCGGGGTCGCCCGTGCCGCTCTTGCCGTCGAAGACGAGCCCCATCGCGAGGCCCGTGGCGTGCAGCGTCTGGGCGCCGAGCACGAGCGTGTAGATGTGCGTGTTGCCGTTCTTCGGGTCGGTCGGGTCCCACCCGCCGTGGGTGAGTCCGCGCATGAGCCGGATGATGTCGAGCGGGTCGACGCCACGGATACGGGTCACGACGTGCTCGCGATACGAGGGGAAGATGTGGTCCTGCGCGCGGGCGGCGCGGGCCGAGCCGACCTGCGCGGCCTCCTGCCCGAAAGACGGCGGCCACAGGGCGAGCTGTCCCTGACGCTGCAGGTTGGTGGCCTGCACGTCGAACGCGCGGATCGAGACCATGTCGCGGTAGAACGTCTCGAGTTCGGCGTCGGTGAGGGCGTCGATGAGCGGCAGGTAGCGCTCGGCGGCGGGCGTGGGGGCCAGCGTGCCGTCGGCTGCCAGAACGCGCACGAGAGCGGGATCGTCGAGCGGGGTCATGTTCCCACGCTAATGCTCGTCCTATGCCCGCGACCGCATGAGGTGTACAACGGATGCCGCGATTCGGCATCCATCATCGACAAAGCGGGCCGCGGTGGCTGAGCCCGTCGAAGCCACCGCGGGTCAGCGGTGCGCCGCGGCGACCTCGACGATGCGGTCGAGCGACTCTTCCTCACCGATCGAGATGCGCACGCCGTCGCCGGCGAACGGACGCACGACGAGACCGGCGTCTTCGAAGGCCGCGGCGATATCGAGCGTGCGCTCCCCCGCGGGCAGCCACACGAAGTTCCCCTGGGCGTCGGGGACCGACCAGCCCGCCTCACGCAGACGTGCGACGAGACGGTCGCGTCGCTCGGCGATCACGCCCACGCGCTCCAGCAGCTCCGATTCGACGGCGAGGCTCGCGAGCGCCGCCTCCTCGGCGGCCGCCGTGACCGACAGCGGGATCGCGGTGCTGCGCGCGGCATCCAGAACCCGCGTGTGCCCGATGGCGTAGCCGACGCGCAGCCCGGCCAGGCCGTACGCCTTGCTGAAGGTGCGGAGGACGACGATGTTCGGACGGGCGATGATCGCGCGCACGCGGTCTCCCTCGACCGAGGTGGGGTCGGTGACGAACTCGGCGTAGGCCTCGTCGAGCACGATCAGCACATCGGCGGGCACGGCGTCGACGAACGCGGCGAAGTCGTCGTGCGTGACCGTGGGGCCGGTGGGGTTGTTCGGGCTGCACACGATCACCAGGCGCGTGCGCTCGGTGATCGCCGCGGCCATCGCGGGAAGATCGTGCCGGGACTCCGCCGTGAGCGGCACCTGCACACTCGTGGCCCCCGCGACGGCGACGAGCGAGGGGTAGGCCTCGAACGAGCGCCAGGCGTAGACGACCTCGTCGCCCGGCCCCGACGTGGCGAGGAGCAGCTGAGCGAGCAGCGAGACGCTGCCGGCACCGACGTGCACGTCGTCGGGAGAGACGCCGTGCCGTGCGGCGAGACGCTCGCGGAGGCGGGCGGCCGTGGCATCCGGATACCTATTGATGCCGGATGCCGCCTGGATCGCCTCGAGCACGCCCGGGAGCGGGTCGAAGGGGTTCTCGTTGCTCGACAGCTTGAACGCGTCGGCGCTGGCCTGCCGCCCCTGGCGGTACGCCGGCAGCGCGGCGATCTCGGGGCGGATACGGGGGAGGACCGGCTCTTCACTCACCCCGCGAGCCTAACCGCGGGGCAGGTGGAAGCGTCAGTGCCTTCGCCGGGATCTGTCGCAAGCCCCTGCGCGGCGAAGGGGGCCCGTGCCAGGGTGGGAGCATGCGCTTCGTCGTCCGCGTCGCCGTCAACGCCTTCGCCATCTGGATCGTCACACTGCTTCCCGCTCTGCAGGTGCAGCTGATCCCCTTCGCACCCGGGGAGTGGCTGCAGGTTGCCCTCACCCTGCTGTTGGTGGGGCTCATCTTCGCCCTCGTCAACACGATCGTCGGGACGGTCGTCAAAGTGGTGGCGATCCCGCTGTACATCCTCACGCTCGGACTCATCTCGCTCGTCATCAACGGCTTCCTCCTGTGGCTGACCGCCGTGATCACGTCGAACTGGGACTGGGGCCTGCGCACCGGGGAGTTCTGGCTCACGGTCGTGGCGGCGCTGCTGATCGGCATCATCAACGCCGTGCTCGGCGGCATCCTGCGCCCTCGTCGAGACGAGCGTTCACGCCGCTGATGCGGTGAGACCGCCTCGCACCACCGAGGTCCCCGAGGCCGTCGAAGGGACCGGGACCCGAATCCACCCGGATGCTTCGACGGGCTCCGCCTCCTGCGCCGGGAATCGAGGCGTGCGGTCGCGCCTCGTCCCCGCCATGATGGAGGGATGACCGCGAGTGCCGACGCGCCCTTCCGCGTCGTGTTCGTGTGCAGCGGCAACATCTGCCGCTCCCCCATGGCCGATGTGGTCTTCCGCCATCTCGCCGATGCCTCCGGGCTCGGAGCGCATGTCGCGTCGTCGTCCGCCGGTACCGGCGACTGGCACGTGGGCGAGCGCGCCGACCACCGCACGCTCGAAGCTCTCGAACGCCTCGGCTACGACGGGTCCGCGCATCGCGCCCGGCAGTTCCAGTACGCCGATTTCGAGCGCAACGACCTCGTGGTCGCCCTCGACCGAAGCCATGAGCGCGTCCTGCGCGGCTGGGCACGCGACGACGATGCGGCCGACAAGATCACCCTGCTGCAGTCGTTCGTCCCGGATGCCGATACCCTCGACGTCCCCGATCCGTACTACGCGGGCCCCCCGATGTTCGACGAGGTGCTCGGTATGATCGAACGCGCCAGCCGCGCCCTGTTCCGGCAGCTCGAGCCCGCCATCCGTTCCGCGGGCTGACCCTTTCGCGCGACCCCCGGGAGACCCGTGTCCTCTCTGCCTCCGCAGCCCCTCAGCCCCCTCGACGGTCGGTACTTCGCCACCGTGTCCGAGATCGGCGACTACCTGTCGGAGGCGGGCCTGAACCGCGCCCGCGTCGAGGTCGAGGTCGAGTGGCTGCTCGCCCTCACCGACCGCTCGCTCTTCGGCACCTCGCCGGTCTCCGACGCCGACCGCGCGAAGCTCCGCGCGCTCTACGAGGAGTTCGGCGCCGACGAGATCGCGTGGCTCAAGGAGAAAGAGGCGGTCACCCGCCACGACGTCAAGGCCGTCGAGTACCTCGTGCGCGACCGCCTCGACACCCTCGGGCTCACGGGGCTCGCCGAGCTCACGCACTTCGCGTGCACCAGCGAAGACATCAACTCCACCGCCTACGCCCTCACCGTGCAGCGCGCGGTCGAGCGCGTGTGGCTGCCGAAGCTGCGCGCGGTCACGGCCGCTCTCGCCGAGCTCGCCGTGCAGCACCGCGACGCCGCGATGCTCTCGCGCACGCACGGCCAGCCCGCCACGCCCACGACGATGGGCAAAGAGATCGGCGTCTTCGCGTGGCGCCTGGAGCGCGTCATCCGTCAGCTGGATGCCGGGGAGTACCTCGCGAAGTTCTCCGGCGCGACCGGCACCTGGTCGGCGCACGTCGCCGCCGAGCCCGACGTCGACTGGCCGTCGCTGACGCGGGAGTTCATCGAGTCGCTGGGCCTGGGCTTCAACCCGGTCACCACGCAGATCGAGTCGCACGACTGGCAGGTCGAGCTCTACGACCGCGCGCGTCACGCGGGCGGCATCCTGCACAACCTCGCGACCGACATCTGGACCTACATCTCGCTCGGCTACTTCACGCAGATCCCCGTCGCCGGCGCCACGGGCTCCTCGACGATGCCGCACAAGATCAACCCGATCCGCTTCGAGAACGCCGAGGCGAACCTCGAGATCGCTGGCGGGCTGTTCTCGACCCTGGCGTCCACCCTCGTCACCAGCCGCCTGCAGCGCGATCTGACCGACTCGACGACGCAGCGCAACATCGGCGTCGCGTTCGGGCACTCCCTGCTCGCTCTCGACAACCTGCAGCGCGGCCTGACCGAGATCTCGCTCGCCGAGGACGTGCTGCTCGCCGACCTCGACGTGAACTGGGAAGTGCTCGCCGAAGCGATCCAGACCGTCGTGCGCGCCGAGATCGCCGCCGGCCGCTCGCAGATCACCGACCCCTACGCCCTGCTGAAGGACCTGACGCGCGGACGCCGCGTCGGCGGGCCCGAGCTGGCGGAGTTCGTGCGCGGCCTCGACATCGGGGATGCCGCGAAGGAGCGCCTGCTCGCCCTGACGCCCGCCGCCTACGCGGGCCTGGCGTCGCGGGTGGTCGACGCGCTGTAAAGCGCCGCGACGTGCCGCCGGGCGGAGTCGAACGGCGGACACACCGGGCCGCGGCACCGGGACGCGGCGTGTCCGCCGTGCACTCCGCCTGAGGGGACCTCTGCGAGCGGGCGGCCGGTTCATCCACACCCGGGTGGCCGGCACCCCTCGGAGGACTACGAGAGCGGCCCCGCCGACACGGTGGGAACGGCCTCCTTCTCTGCGAGCGAACGCGCCACGGCTTTGGCGACGCGGGCGTCCTCGGCATCCTGTCGACGACGACGACGGTCGCGCAGCCAGCGGGGACCGAAGACAGCCGCAGCGACGATGAGCAGCAGAACGACGAGGAGCGGCCACGGCACGGCCCAGCCCGTCGCCGAGGCGACGACCGGGTCGAGATCCGTGGTCGATCCCGAGGCATCGGTCACCGTGGGCGTCGCCGTCACCGAGGCCCACACCATCCCCATCGCGGCGACGGCCGGAACGCGCACGTCCCGCTGCCAGGACTCTCCCGGGAGCAGGACCGGGGCCGCGTCACCGGGAATCGCGTCGACCTCGCCCCAGCCGAAGGGGCCCGCGACGGCATCGGCGTCGGTCGCGGTGAGCGAGACGTTACCGGCGTTGTGGAGGCGATAGTGCACGGTGGCGTCCCCGAAGAGGAACGGCACGGCGCCTCCGTCCCAGTCGACGCGGAGATCGTCGACCGCGAGGGCCGGGGCCAGGTCGCCGCCCACGCGAATACCGGCACGGATACCGAGACGGCGGTCGACGTTGACGTTCGCCGTCTGATCGGCCACGGTGAGCGAGGTCACGACGCCACCGGCGTAGTCGCCGGGGGTGGCATCGGCGGGGATGTCGATCGTGAAGGGCACCTCGACGGTCTGCCCGCCGGGCACCGACACGTGATGCTGCGGAACGACGATCCACTTGCCCACGCCCACCGGTTCCTCGGCGGCGAGACGAAGATCGACGGCCCCCGTCGAGGTGGTGTACCCGTCGGCGGCGTAGACGTCGAGCTCGACGGCCTCGGTGCCGCGGTTCGCGATGACGAGGCCGTCGTCGAGGTGGGCCCCGGGGTTCAGCGCGTAGGAGAAGTTCGTGCGATCGGCACCGAGCTCGTTCGACGCCGTGCGCACGGTCCAGGTGACGTCGTCGGTCGCGGCAGAGGCCGCGGGGGTGCCGCCGAACAGAACGCCCGCGATCACGAGCGGAGCGAGGGCCGCGGCGAGCAGAGGGGGGAAACGGTTCATGAGGGATCCTTCGGAAGAGGCCGGCGGGGAGCGAACTCCCCGCCGGCCCGGTTCGCTGGTCAGCCGGCCAGCGCGGTGAGGGTTAGGGTCGCGCGGTAGCTTCCCTTGTCGATCGAGTTGGGGATCTTCAGGTCGAGGTCCGCGCCCACGACGCCCGCGCCACGGTCGTGACCCATGGCCGCGGAGCTGAGGACCCGCGAGGTGGACAGGCCGTCGCCGCCGTCGTAACCGGAGCCGACTGCCGCACCCGCGGACGCACCCGCGCCCGCCGTGACGACCTTCGGCGTCCAGCCGAGGTACTTGCCCTCGAAGGTCTTGGTGCCGTCGGTGAAGGTGCCCACCGACGCCGAGACCGACCAGGCCGCCTTGCTGCGACGGGTGTCGGTCACGGCGATCGGGTTGATCTGACCTGTCGCCTCGAAGTACTGGAGGTTCTTCTCCTCGGCGGTGCCGAGGTCGACCAGACCGTTGTGGCCGTTGATCGTCCAGCCGAACTCGCCCGGCGCACCCGAGGGCACGTCGACCTGGATGTCCTGTCCGTCACCGTGGTTGGGGTGGATGGTCACCTCGTCCTGGATCGACCCGACGGCCTCGGCCGGCTGCGTGCCGTTCTGCGGGCCGCACCACAGCACGCGGTTCAGCTCGACGGCGGCGTTCGGGGCCGAGCAGTCGCCGGAACGGATGTTCTGGACGACGAGCTGGTCCTTCTGCACCTGGACCTTGACGTAGGTGCGGACGTGCTCCTGGTTCTCGACGGAGTTGTACCAGTAGTTGTTCGGGTTCAGCGGGTCGGCGCCGTTTCCCGCACCGCTCGTGCCGCTGTTGTCCGGCGCGGTGATGTCGTAGTACTTGGATCCGGATGCCGAGTTCGCGGTGACGTACACGACGCCGCCGGGGCCCTCGAAGACCTCGTCCTGGCCCGGCTTCTCGCCGGCGTTCGCCTTCGCGCCGTTCTTGATCTCGTACGAGCGCGAGTAGCTGTGGTCGTGACCCTGGAGGACCAGGTCGACGCCGAGCTTCGAGAACGCGGTCGGGAAGTCGACACGGCGGACCTTGTTGTCGGCGTCCTTCGCGTGATCGGCCGGCGAGTAGATCGCGTGGTGGTACACGAGCACCGTGTACTTCGCCTCGGCGCCGTGCTTGTTCACGACGTCGGTGACATAGGCCACGTGAGCGTCGTCGCCGCCGCCGCCCTGCGAGGTGGCGTAGCTGTTGCTGTTGAGGTCGATGAACAGCGTGTCCTTGTAGATGAACCAGTAGTCACCGCCCGACTCGGTCCCGGTGCTCGCGGCACCCTTGCGGTAGTACGCGCCCGAGCGGTCGGTGTTCGGGGTGTACAGGTGCTGCTCGTAGGCCTTGCCGCCCACGTCGTGGTTGCCGATCGTGGCGACCCAGGGGTACTGGCGCAGCTCGTCGGGAGCGAGGAAGGCGCTCCACTGGTCTTCCTTGTTCGCGGAGTCGACCTGGTCGCCGCCCGAGACGAGCAGTTCGGCGTTCGGGTTGGCGCTGAGGGCGACCTTCGTGGTGTCCTGCCACCCCGCCTGGTCCTTCGCGACGTCACCGGACGAACCGATCTGCGGGTCCCCGAAGAAGAGGAAGTCGTAGTCGCCCTCGAACGACTGCGTCTTGAACGCGTAGGTCGGCGACCAGTTGCCGTCGGATCCCACGCGGTACGAGTACCCCGTGCTCTCCGCGAGGCCCGTGATCGTGGCGTGGCGGTTGTACCCGCCGCTCGTGGCGATGTTGGCGGTCCCGGATGCCGAGAACGTCGTGGCCGACGCGGGGAACTCGCCGTTCACGAGCGTCGAGGTCGGGGCGACCTGCACCGACTGCGCGGTGTCGGCCGAGGAGTACCAGGTGACGATGCGCTGTGCTTCGTCGGCTCCGACGCCGAGGATGACGCCGGAGAGGGTCGCCGGGGAGTCGGCCTGCGCGGCCGATGCCACCGCTGTGCCCGAGAGCACGAGCGAGACGCCGACGACGGCCGTTGCGATCCACGTGGCGCGCGGACGCGTGCGCGTCCCGTGCGACGTCGATGCGAAAGGGAGCATGACTGTCCATTTCTCTAGGTGGGGGAACCCGCGATGGCGGGCTCCCCCACGCTCCGCCCGCGCGGTGACCATCGGATGAATGCTTGACTCAGTGCACCTATCGAATCGCTCAACGCTCGTCACTCGATGCCCAGGACGCGCTGGACGAACCACACGAGTCCGGCCACCGTGACGACGACCGCGAGCAGACCGCTCGCCCACATCCCGATGCGGGGGTAATGGCGTCGCAGCAGGACGAGCAGCGGGAAGGCGACGACGATGATGCCGATCTGCACCGCCTCGATGCCGACGTTGAACACCAGCAGCGACCAGAGCAGCGTCCACGACCACGGCTCGTCGATGCCCAGCGCCGAGGCGAAGCCCAGCCCGTGCACGAGTCCGAAGAGGAAGACGACCCCCACCCGCAGCCATCCCGCTCGATCGAGGCGGAGGAACCCGTGGGCGTGCGACAGGTCTTGATCGACCTTGCCGCCGCGCCACAACCGCCAGAGGTACCAGGCGCCGACGACGGCGATAGAGAGCGCGATCGTGGGCTCGACGAGCTCGGGAGGGGCCGCGACGACCCCGGTCGCCGCGAGGATGAACGTCACCGAGTGGGCGAGCGTGAACGTCGTGGCGGCGATCACGACCTCGCGCAACCGCCTGGAGCCGACGATCAGCGCGAGCAGGAACAGGATGTGGTCGATCCCGGTCAGCAGGTGCTCTGCGCCGAGGCGGAAGAACTCCCAGAAGCGTTCGAGCGGCGACTGCGCCGTCGTGAACGACGGGTGCTCGGCATCCAGGACCGTGCTCCCCTCGTGCAGGTCGAGGGCGTAGGTGAGGATCGTCTTGGTGTCGGTGACGAAGCCCTCGCTGTCGGGGAAGAGCGTGGAGACGACCTCGTGCCCGTTCTCGGACGGCGGGCAGGCGTCGTCCAGCTCGAGCACGGCGTAGGGCACGCCGTCCTGCGTCGTCATGGCGATGTCGTCCGCGAGCGTGGGGGCGCACGCCTGTCCCCCGGCGTCGATGCGGAAGCGCTCGGTCACGTACGACGACACGGCGGGACGGTGCGCCTGGAGGACGGCGATCTGCTGGTCGCTGTCCCCGGCGGTGAAGGCATCCATGCCGGCGCGGTACAGCGGGTCGTCTTTCGCCGCGTCCGCCGCTGAGACGACGAAGAGGTCGTACTCGACCTGCAGCTTCGTGTGCACGACGCCCGGACCGCCGCTGGACAGGTCGGCGTAGACCACCGAGAGGATGCCGTGCGCCGACGCCGGCGTCGCCGAGGCGAGGAGCGCGACCAGACCGACGAGGAAGAGAAGGGCGCGCGCCGCGCGCCGGACCACTGAAGACATGAACACCTTTCCGCCACGAGGGTGCTCCGCGGTGCTGAACGGCGGGACGCGGCGGAGAGAACGGAAACGAAACGTGCGCCCGCCGTTCTCCCGCGCGCCACCCGCATCGCTCACGGCGAGCGCACAGTGAGACGGTGAGGCGCATGATGACCGCGGTGGCGACGATCGTCGCCCTGACCCTGCTGACCGGGTGTTCCACGGAGCCCGGATGGAGCGAGATGCGGCCGGAGCCTTCGCCTATCGGTTCACCCGGTGCGGGCTTCTTCCCCGCCACGCCTCCCGCGCCCGAGTCGACTCACACCCCGTCGCCCGGATCGTGGGACGGAGTGGGCGCGCCCGAGGGCTACCGTGTCGTCCTGCTCACCGTCGGCGACGACGCGCCGACCGCCGTGCTCGTCCGGGCGGTGCAGGAATGGGCGACCGAGACCCGGGCCGACCTGGAGGTCGTGCACGCCGACGCCGACATGATCGACGGCATCGTCGCCGCCATGAACATGAATCCCGACCTGATCATCAGCGCCGGCGACGCCCTGGTCGACCCGCTCGCCACGGTGACCGCGAGCCATCTCGATCGGCAGTTCCTCGTCGTCGGTGCGGAGCTGGCCGAGCCGACCGAGAACGTGACGGCGGCCGACTGGACGGGAGCCGCCTACCGTGGCGAGGGCCTCGGCACGGCATCCGCGTACGACCCCGCCTCCTTCACGCCCGAACGCGCGGCTGCGGCCGTGCGCGCGGGCGTCGCCTCGGTGCTCACGGGGCAACGGGGAATCGTGCTCTGGATGCAGTGACACGGCGGGCCGACGACGGTCAGCCGGCGCGACGGCGGGAGCGCGCGATGAGGGCGCCGGCGGCGAGGGCCCCCACCCCGAGGATGATCCCCACGACAAGCATCCCGGCATCCTGTCCCGTAGCCGGAAGGTTCCCGCGCGTCTCCGGGGCCGCGGAAGACCCACCGTCGAGAGAGGATGGCACCGGGGTGGGTGCGGGGCTCTGCCGACTGCTCGCCGGCACCTCTACGACGATGGTCTGGGTGTCGGAGGCCGTGCCGGGGTCCGCGGTCGGTGCCGCGGCGAGGACGACCGTCAACACCAGCGCGACCCGCGAGAACCCGGACACGAGACCCCTTTCCTCGGCCTACTGTGCCGGGCGGAGGTGGCCGACGCTCCCGCACCGATCAACCGACCGTCAAACGCGGGGCGAAGAACCTGCGTCCTGACGGCCTTCGACGAGGGCGGGAGAATGGATGCCATGCGCGCGATGATCATGGATGCCCTGGCCGCCGCTCTCGAGGTGCGTGAGGTCGAGGCCCCGGCCGCCCCCGACGGCGGGGTCGTGGTCGAGGTGCACGCGACCGGACTCTGCAAGAGCGACTGGCATGCGTGGGTCGGGCACGATGATGTCGCGCTCCCCCACGTGCCGGGCCACGAGCTGGCGGGGGTCATCGTCGAGGTCGGGGAAGGCGTGCAGCGCTGGAACGTCGGCGATCGTGTCACGGTGCCGTTCGTGATGGGCTGCGGAGCGTGCGAGTGGTGCGTGGGCGGCAACGCGCAGGTGTGCCCGGACCAGCAGCAGCCCGGCTTCACGCAGTGGGGGTCGTTCGCCGAGCGGGTCGTGCTGCGCGCGGCCGACACGAACGTCGTGCGGATCCCCGACGGCGTCTCGTTCGAGGCGGCCGCGGCCCTGGGGTGCCGCTTCGCCACCGCCTATCGCGCCCTCACCGGCCGGGCGCGCGTGCAGGCCGGCGAGTGGATCACCGTCGTGGGCGCCGGGGGCGTCGGTCTCAGCGCCGTCATGATCGGGGTGGCTCTCGGTGCACGGGTGATCGTCGTCGATCGCACCCCCGCAGCCCTCGAGGCAGCGGCCCGGCTCGGCGCCGAGCACACACTGCTCGCCGACGGATCCGACATCCCCGCCGCCGTGCACGAACTCACGGGAGGGGGCAGTCAGGTGTCCGTCGACGCGGTCGGGAGTGCCCAGACCTCGCGCGACGCCGTCCTGAGCCTGCGCCGACGGGGACGTCACGTGCAGATCGGGCTGCTGCCCACCGCCGACGGGATGACGGCCATGCCCATGGCGCGCGTGATCGCGTGGGAGCTCGACCTTCTCGGCAGCCACGGCATGGCCGCGGTCGACTACCCCGAGATGCTCTCTCTCATCGAAAGCGGAGCCCTGCGCCCGCACGACCTCGTCGAGCGCGTGATCGGGCTGGGCGAGGCGACGACCCTGCTTCCCGCGATGGACACGGCCTCACCGGCGGGCATGACGATGATCGACCCGCGGCGCGCCTGACGCGCGGGGCCGCGCCTGACGCGCGGGGCTCAGCCGCGGGACTTCTCGGGGCCGTCGTCGGCGCGCGGAGCCTCGGGGGTGCCCGCGGCTTCGGGGGCGGCGGCATCCGGAGTGTCGCGGGGCAGGAGCAACGGCCGGTCGACGGTCGTGGTGACCTTCGCGGGATCGACGACGAGCAGGAGGAGCGCGACGGTGATGAGCACGACGATGAACGTCACGCCGGCCGCGACGAGTCCGACGACCAGGGCGCGCTGGATCTCATCGGCGGGGCGCGTCTGGAAGAAGCCCATCGACATCAGCGTGGTGAAGCCGGCGAACAGGGCGGCGCCGAAAGCGAGCCCCAGGAGCTGAATCGGCTTCATGAGGTCGCGGCGGGTCGGTTTTTCGGCGGGCTTGTCGGTCACGACACGGCCTCCTCGGTGGGTGCGGCCGGAATCGGCTCGGGGCGGCGGGGCGAGAACCCCGCGATCGCCAGGAAGACCGCGACGACCGCCGCGTAGCCACCGAAGAGGCCCACGGCGATGACGATCCCGGTCAGGGTGAACGAGCCAGCGCCCTCGATGGCGTAGCCGAGCGAGTACTGCGGGCTGGTGATCAGAAGGACGACCGCGAGGACGAGCGTCAGGATGCCGATCAGCAGGCCGTCGCGCGGGGCGGCGGCCGTGCGACCGGCTCGGCGGTCGCGCACAGCGGCGATGACCTCGATCAGGCCGCTGACGACCGCCCACGAGATGACGATGCCGAAGAAGAAGCCGGTCTCGCGCCACGAGGGCACGCTCGCCGCCATACCCGCCACCGCCGAGACGACCGCGAGCACGATGACCGTCGCGCGCTGCCCGTGGGGGAAGACGAGCCAGGCCGAGAGCGCGAAGACGAGCGCGGTGGCGAGGGCGAAGCCGCTGAAGACCGCGAGGCCGACGGGCGCGGAGTGATCCGACGAGAACGTGACCATCGCTGCGGCGATGGCGGCGAAAAGGGCGCGCGCGAGCTGCAGGTGACGCACGTCGAAAGCGCGCGCAGAAGAGGAAGTGGCCACGGAAGATCCCGGAAGAACGGTGTCGATGGCATCCAGTCTATTCCTCGGGGAGCGGCCGACCTCCGGGGAGCCTGGATGCCGTCGACCTCATCGACAATCCCCAGCCGAGGTGGCTTTTCCTAGGCGCAGACGACGCCCAAAAGCAAGTCTTCCGCTCGCCACAGACCCGCGAGCTAGTCTTTCTGACGCCATGAGCGGTTGGTGGGTGGCCGCACGTCGTCTATGGGGGGGGTTTCGATGAGCGATGTCGATCTCGAGGTGTATGGGGCGCCGGATCTGACGTATGACTTTGCGGCGGCGGATGCCGTTGTGTCCGCCGCGAACGCGGCCGCGAACTCCGTCGAGGATCAGACTGCCTCGCGGATCTCGTATGCGGCGACGGCGCGGACGGATTTCTCGGGGTATTTCTCGGAGTTGTTCAACGCGAACGCCGATATCGCCGCGGGTGATGCCCGTGAGCTGGTGTACCGGCTGCGCGACATCGCGTCGTTCATGGGGCGGTTGAGCGATGCGGCGCGCGAGGAGAACGCCCGTCGGAAGCGGGCGCGGGAGTGGCGCGACCGTGTGGAGGCGCGGCGGTCGAACTGGCTGGATGCCACGTGGGATGACATCTTCGGTGAGGAGCCGCCGCCCACCGCGGGTGAGATCAGCCCGCCGGTGTTCCAGTCCACGGCTCTGACGCCCTCGGCGCGGCAGACGCCGGCACCGGGCAGTGGCGGAGGCGGGGGCGGGACGTCGTCGGCGCGGCCGGAGAACCTCCGCTCGTTCGCCGCCGGCAACGCGGAGCTGGACGCGGGACTGTCGGCGCATCCGGGTCGACTCTCGGAGTGGACGAGCGACTTCATGTCGACGTGCGATTTCGGTGGGATCGATGTCAGTCCCGTGGTGTCGGGGTTCCGGGCGTGGCTGGATGCGAATGCGAACGATTCGGCGTGGGCGAACACGATCGCGCAGGCGTTCGAGGACGCCGGGACCAATGGGGGGATCGGGACGGTGTCGGATGCCGCGTTGGCGGCGTCGCTGGCGGCGGCGGGGGTGTCCGCGACCCGGCAGGATCTGGTGATCGACCCGCCGACGGCGTGGGGTGGGGCTCCGACGACGGGGTTCGTGAACGACCCCGTGAACTCTGCGACGGGAAACTTCTTGGAGCCGGAGAACGATCTCCCGTTCCCGGCGGCGACGGGCCTGTTGTCGCTGACACGGATGTACAACTCGTTGAACGAGGGTGCGGGGGTGTTCGGTGTCGGGTGGTCGTCGGTCCTCGACGTCACCCTGTTGCTGTCGGACGATGATGCCCGGTTCGTGATGGCGGACGGGCGGCAGGTCGTGTTCGGTGTCGATGGGCGCGAGTGGGCGCGAGCGACGGGGGAGAACTACTGGCTGGCGCGCGTGCCGTCCGCCGACCTCCGCGCCCGGGGCCTCGACGCCCCCGACGGGCTGCTCGTCACCGACAACGCCGGCGGGTGGTGGGCGTTCACCACCGGCGGCGACTGGCTCGGTGCCGGTGCCGGGGCCGGCAACGTCGTCACCGTCCTCCGGGATGCCGCCGGCGCGATCGTCGCGCTGGAGCACTCCCGCGACCGCCGCGTCGACGTGGAGTACGCGGACGGGCTCGTCGCATCCGTCACCTCCTCGGATGGCCGCCGGGTCGAGTACCTCTACGACGAGGGCCGTCGCCTGACCGCCGTGACCGGTCCGGGCGGCACGCGGACGTACCGGTGGAACGACGACGACCTCATCGACCAGGTCACCGCCGCGACCGGCGTCATCGAGTGCACGAACGTGTACGACGCGCAGCGGCGGGTGCGGGAGCAGACCACGGAGTTCGGGCGTCACACTCGCTTCACCTACCTCTCCGGCCGGGTCACCGAGGTCGCGGACAGTGACGGGTCGAACGCGAACACGTGGATCGCCGACCGCAAGGGCCGCCTGGTCGGGATCATCGACACCGACGGCAACCGCCAGTCGATGGCGTACGACCCCACCGGCAACCTCGTCTCCGTCACCGACCGTGAAGGACGCATCACCGTCCACGCGTACGACACCCGCGGACGCAAGACCCGCACCGTCACCCCCGACGG